>DKXQ01000216.1:3357-8298 GCA_002493085.1 Lachnoclostridium sp. UBA7122 | reverse complement strand
GTAATTCTTAAGTTGATGACATTGTACGTTTCCGGGGGTAAATTCTCCCAGACCTTTAAAGCCTTTTTTTACGACACCGTCAATCCATGCAGATGTTTCGTCAAATGGCATTCCAAGCATTACGGGTGCAAATCCCAAATATTTTTGCGGATACTTTTCAATCCTGTTTTGGATGGACTGGATATTTTCAAGCATGAGGCTTTTTGACTTTTTTTGTGCATTTTCCCCTGATAAAATACTGTTTAACACATTCATCTCAGAACAAATTTCCAGGAGATTATTTGCCCTTTCAGGATGGGGAATTGCAGAAAATAAAATTGCTTTATCAATTCCCGACTCCTCATTTTTTTGATTTTGCAATTCTTCGGGAATTATAAAATGTTGATGACTATCGATAACCATGTTCGATTCCTCCTTATCTATAATTAATTATAGAATATTAATTTGAAGGTTTCAAGAACGCACTTTTTTGACAGGTAGTATCAAAAATGACATGGAGGTAATATAAAATGGCTAAAACCCAATCAGTGGACAAATCATGTCCTATGGAAACAGCACTTAACATTTTGAGTGGAAAATGGAGATTGAAAATAATTTGGAAGCTTATGCAAGGTTCCATACATTTCAATGAATTGCAGCGACAGTTAACGCCTATTACCACCAAAACCTTGTCAAGAGAACTCCACGAATTGGAAAGAGCAAATATAGTATCAAGAACTGTTTTTAATACAAATCCACCAACCGTAGAATATTCTTTAACAAAATGCGGAGAGTCACTTGATGTTATTTTGCAAAAATTATGTTCCTGGGGAAAAATATATACAAATGACAAAAATTGATAATGCACATCGAATATTTTCGATATGTCGATTGATAAGTACATATTCCCAAATAAAGAAGTCGAAAAAGTTCTGTCCGCAGATGCTTAAACGCAAAAACGCAAACCCCAGCAAAGTAGACGATAAAGAGCTTTTCGTTATGGAAGCAACTGTAAACGGACTATGTAAGGCAAAAGAGGAAACAGAGGAATAAGCCCCTCTGTTTTCTCTTTTTATCTTAACAAAGGCATATTGCCCGTCAGCTTGTTAATCTGCTTTTTATTGCCGCAGATTGCGATACCAATATAATTCAATTTGACCTCTGATGTGTTTTCCATTTTACCGATGAACTCATCGTAAGTTTTACACCCTTGTGCCAAATCCGAAAAATCAACAACTGTAAGCTCTGCAAATTGCGGCTCAAACAGTTTTGTTCTGAGGTTTTTAAGTATCTCCATATTTCCCTTTAATATCGGTACAGGAAACTGTATAATTTCCATGTGAGGATTGCCCTCTAAATCAAGCACATCATTTCCGACAACATCGGGCATCTTCATACCCATCGTAATGCCAAGGATGGCGACGGTATTAGCGATAATACCAAGCGGTAAATTTTCATCAACCACAATTACACATTTTTCATTTTCTACATTCATTCTGTTTTCCTCTTTTCTTAAAATTCAATTTACTTTCCGAAAGAAACAAGCCGATTAAGGTAAGCACTATTCCTAGTGCAGCCATCCATGTGATTTCTTCCTTTAACACAATAACGGATGTGACAACGGTAATGACAGGGACTATATAGATATACACGCTTGTCTTAACAGCTCCAAGCACCTTGACAGCATAATTCCAAGTGACGAAACAAAAGGCTGATGCACCCAGACCTAAATAGATAAGGTTTAGAGCATACTCTGGCTTTACAAACTTCTGCATATCCAAACTAAAATCAAAAACCAAAAGGAACGGGAGCATAAAAAGTATTCCGTATGCAAATATCCTCCTTGTTGTTTGAATGGTATTATATCCATAGCTGCTGATTTTTCGTGTGAGCAAGGAATAAACTGCCCATACGAATGCCGCAACAATCGCCAAAATATCACCGACAGGATTTAATTCCAATTCTGATCCGCTAAAACTGATAAGACATATTCCTGTTATAGCGACAATAAATCCTATAAAAAATTGTGCTTTCAATTTTTCTTCTGTCTTTAGAAAAACATGAGATAAAACGGCAGTAAAAAATGGAGCGACAGAAATAATAACGCCAACATTAGAAGCCATTGTATAGGTCAATGCTATATTTTCAAGCAGATAATACAAGCATATGCCACATAGTCCTGCCGCAGCAAAAATCAATTCCTGCTTTCTGTCACTTAGTTTTAAGCGTTTGGGATAAACCATTATCAATACAATAAGACCAAGTAAAAATCTGAAAAACAGTATTTCTATCAGCGTGAAATCTGCAAGTAATATTTTGGTGGATATGAAAGTCGTTCCCCATATCACGATCGTAATTAATGCTGTGATATGTCCCATAGTAATTTTTTTATCCATCATTTTTACCGCCTTCTTTAAAAATGCGTTTATATGCAGCAGGCGACAGTCCTATAAACATATGAAAGAAATTTGTAAAATGGCTTTGGTCTGAAAATCCAGTCTGCAATGCAGCATCAATAGGAGAAACACCCTTTTCCAACAATTCCTTTGCTTTTCCTATGCGAATGGTCTGAAGGTATCTGTATGGCGTAACCCCTTTTGATTTTGTAAATGCTCGAAGCAAAGTAGACTTGCTCATATTACTGCATTTGCATAGGTCTTCTAAGGTGATATGCTCTGTAAAACGCCCTGTCATAAATGCACAGGCGTCCTCTATCTCTTTATCGCATTTCGGAATACAGCTTGAAAAAGACTGTCCATATTGTTCGATAAGTAGCGAAATAAGGAGCAGGAGCATTTCTTCCTTTTCAAACTCCTTTGAGCCTTCCATAATCATTTGATGCAAAGAATGAAGATAACCATTCAGTTCATCATTTTTAATGACATTTTCCGAAAAGCCAAGCAATGTCCTTTGCCCTGTTATTTCTTCTGCTAATGACAGCATTGTTTCTTTTGGAATATTCAAACCTCTGTAATCAATCGTTCCGCCATCGCATTGAACACAACTGTGATTATCGTTTGGATTGAATAAGAGTATGTTCCCTTGACCTATCGTATATTCTTTATTTTTACATGATAAACAGCGTGTACCTGCTTCTATAAACCCAATCACATAATAATCATGGAAATGATTCGGAAACGGCTGGACGATACCCTCAAAACGATATGCTTCAAGGTGTAAATCTTCATCATAGCATACTGTCCGTATTTCTTTTTGCATGATAACACCTCCTTGCACTCTACATTATACTCAAAATGTTTGCTGATTTCTTGTATGATATCTTCATTTTTTACGCTTGTAAAAACGGTCAGTTAACAAGTAAAAATGTTAACCGACCGTTTTATCAACGAATTAAAACCACATTGCCGTTTCTTCTTGAAATTGTGGAGCACTGCCATTTTGATATGGATCATAGTTGTTAATATTGCAGCCAAATTCCTTCAAAGAAATTATTTTATTCTGCTCATTCCATACAATAAGCGACATTCCATCAAATTCTTCAATCTTCCCCTCATTTACTGTGTTCTTGAAATACCATTCCACAATCGTCTGATTATCTTTGTGAAAAAACTGCTTAATTTCCCATGCAAGAACTGTCCCTCTTGTATTCCATTCCTCAAACCACATCCTTATTTTCTGAACACCTTTATACTCAGGTCCCCAGCTTTCTGTATAAACAGCGTCATCAGAAAAAATATCGGCAATGCCTAAATCTTTCTTCTGCAACCACATTTCAAACCACAGTTTGATCATTTTTTCCCGTTTATCCATAACGACCTCCTAAAAGCTCTTCCACAGCAGCATATTATCTTCAAAAGTTGCAGAAAGTTTTCCGTTATCTTTCAACCAGGACAGATAAGAGCGGACGGTACTTCCCACCAAAACATACTGCTCAAAATTCATTGTTAATCCACAGTCGGAAAACAGTCTTTGCAAAATATTTTCAAAGCAAATCGGTTCGTTGCATACCGACAGGATTTTGTCGGCAATTTCATGTACTTTTGCAATATTCACATCTGCAGGTTCGGTAATATCATCGGTTGCAGGCGCATGAGCAGGAACAAACATTTTTGCTTTCATTGATTTTACCGTTTCAAGGGTTTTCAGATATTCCGCTACATCATAGATAAAACTGATCTGATATTTATCCAACGTTTCCTTGCTTGAAAGGCAATCAGCAAGAAACACCGTATCATCTTGCGTTTTGAAACCTACCATATCAAAAAAGTGACCTTTCAACGGTATTATCTCAATTTCTTTCGGGAAGCTCTCATCTGAAAAATCTGTAACTTCACTTGGCTTGGCAAGCAAGAACTTATGCCTTAAATCCTTGCATGGATATCCTCCATATAAAAATGACGGTTCTAAAACAGGGTACTCTGTAAAAGCCTTTTCAATTCCACCTACAAAAACTTTGCACCCTGTCTGCTGCTGCAAATACTGATTTCCACCGATATGGTCGGCATTGGAATGTGTGTTCAGAATGCCTAAGAGATTCCAGTCTTTTTCATCTAAAATTTTACGGACTTTTCTGCCTGCGTCTTTATCGTTGCCGCTGTCGATGAGATAAACGTTTTTATCGTCAGCAAGATATACTCCGATTTTTGCGGGGCAGTTAATATAATAGCTTTTTTCTCCCACCTGATTTAATTCGTACATAAAAATGCTCCTCAATAAAAAATCGTATTGTAAACGGTGCAAAGCCCGTCGTAATTATTCTGATAACTGTGCGTGACATTTGCAGAAAACCGTATTGCCTGCTTTTCTGACAATGTAACTTTCTCCCCGTTTATAACCATATCAAGTTTGCCGCTTATGACATAGACCGTTTCCTCAACATTATCATTGTGCTTATCCGAAGTGTGGATACATCCCGGATCAAACTCGATATAAAAAGCTTCAAAATTCCGTATAGGATCATAGGGAAAGAGAGTATACGCTCTCATAGCACCGTTTTCGGCT
>DKXQ01000216.1:0-3044 GCA_002493085.1 Lachnoclostridium sp. UBA7122 | reverse complement strand
TTCCAGAGCGTAGTGATAGTCGGTGAGGACTGTCCACGCTCGATCTGTCCGAGCATTGGTTTGCTTACACCGGTCATTTCCGCAGCTTCATCTAAAGACAACTCACGATCCTGACGAATATTTTTAAGATGTTTTCCAATATTCAAATCTTTCATTTTCGCCCTTCTTTTATAATATAACATATTTTATTATATTATAACATACAATTTGTGAAAAGTCAAGCTGGGCGAACGTACGTACGAATTCAAATCATAGGCTAAATTACCCATCCGCCCTCACTTAATTTAAAAGCTTTAATAAATTGATAACTTTCTTCTTATATCGTTGATTTTATACTTCTTTAGAGTTAATATGTGATACTACCAAAGGAGGAATGCTATATGAAAGAAATCCATATATCAATTTTTAATCCCGATAATCTACGGCTTAATGAGCTGTATTGCAAATTAAATCAGTATACTGCCAAAGTTACTGCTGATCCATTCGAGCCGAATATGTACTTTCATGTTGACGGTAAAGACATATTTGGCGAAAAATTAGAACTGCAATGTCTGCTGTATGACACAGTAATCACCCACACCTTTCCGAATATGTCTATTGAAAACTTATATGTGTGTATTACGATTATCTTATCTCTTCTCCACTTGAAAGAATTGAACAAAGAGGAAGATATGGTATGTTTTATATTTGACAAACAGGACGATGGTAATGTAACACTGACAGCTTATTATCCTTATATATAACTTACTTTCAGGAACTGTATTTAGAGTCTTTCCTCTTTACAGTTTCTTTTCCGTACATCAATCCTGTCAACCACAATAATCCTGTCTACACAACCTACCCCTAAAGTTATTCTGTCAACTCAACTATGCCATTCGATATGTTCCCTAAGCCTTAATTTCAGGGAATTTGACAAGATTAAAAATGCCGTAAAATCGCATTCAAATGCCACAAATCCCTTGAAATCAGAGCCTTTCTACACACCTACTCTTCCACCCGTGACATCAACACGACGCACTCAACATGTAATAGTTAGGCTATTGGAAAACATATCCATAGTCTATTAAATTTCTTATTTTCAAGGCATTTGACAACTATTTTATCTTATCAACCCTTAATTTAAGGTTAGGCTATTTTACTTAGTTTTATGATAATATTCTTCCGAATATGTATCCACCAAATTAATAGCATTCAACTTGTATTCATCTATGAGACGTTGTAAAGTATCATCAGTTATCCCTGTCAAATCATACTGCTTTAATTCCTTAATAAATTTCTTGATGTTATCCTTAAAAAGTTTCAATTTTCCTCGACGTATTATTCTTACTTCGTGCGTAAAATTTGCATAATAGGATAAATTTTTAGTTGGTATAATTAAAAAACGATTTACATTTGTTTCTTTCCCATATTCTTCTTCAAACCATGCACAATGATTATTCATTTGTCCAGCTTCATGCTTGCTAATTTCTCCACGCATTTCATCAACTTCATTTTTACATTCAAAGAAATTATATTGGTTATTAATTCCACACCATAGATTGTCAGGTCCTTTTCTTATCTCTTTGTCTGGTCGTTGGCTTATATATCCCAACAATTCACCTATGGATTTAAGTGCGGACTCGAATTTATCTGCTTCAATACCAAAAGATAAATTATCTAATATCTCATCAACTGCAAGACTTAACTCGTTATAGTTCTCATATTTTTCCAAAAACATATGTATACGTTTTAATTTATTCTCGTGTATATATGACACTTTTGTATAACTAATTCCTGTTTTAGGCTTTAATAGCTGCGAATTACATTTAAAAGCAGATTTCTGTAATTCAATTGATTTTTCTTTAGAAATAGGATACATATATCTAGCTAATTGTTGTAAATACCAACCCCTTTCTAATTCATCTTTTGATAAATTATCAATAACCTTTTGCATTGCATTTACTGCTTTCTCATACTCTTCATTACAATATAATCTCTCTATCTTAGTTTCTGCTAAAAGCAAATCATATATTGAAGAATTTTCAACAATATTTTCAATCAAATCCATTTCTGACGTATAATATTCTTTCCATCCTTCGTCACGAGATAGCATTTGCCTAATCAGCGAAATGACAGGTTTAATTGGGGAATCCTCAGAATCCTTTTCTTCTTGTGACATCTTTGCAATTTCTAATCCAATCTCTATTTGTTTTTGCGTTTGAATAGAAAAATATTTATTTGTAGTCATACTACGCATAAACTTAACAACGTCAGGACCTATAACCAAAATAGCACAATAATCTTTTTCTCCTCGAACACCTCTTCCAATCCCCTGTTCTATCTTTTGTGCAATTCGTTTATTAATAATATCATTATTAGGTCGGCACTTTTCTTCATATTTATCAGAAAGACTATTAAAAAAAGGCATAGAATCAATTATTAATATTCGACAGCTTTCGTCTGGTAAATCAATACCATCATAACGATTGTTTATGACAACAATTCGACTAAATTCTCCCTTCTTTAATGTTTCTATGACTGAAAATATATTGTCTGTATCTGGACATATAGCCCCCAAGTTTTTATAATGTTTCGCTCTTTTAGTATTAGGGACTAATGCTATCATACCAAAATTTTTATTTTCCTTCTTAGCAAACTGAGTGACTAATAAATCCCTATCACATTCATCACTGATAAGTGATGGAAGTATAATCATTTTCTCACCAGACCATTTTTGATTAACATTTACTAAAGATTTATTAACTGCTTCAACGCTAAAAGAAAGACCTTTAATAAAAAAAGCGTCTTCTTGTGTAGTAGCAGACATCAATATTCTATGTTTCGCCCTAGAAAAAGAACCAAATGTATCGACATTAAAATTATAAGGAGAAATCTCAATTGTACTACCAGATATATAACAACAGTAATCTTTAATCTTATCACGCATAAGCGGCCATACATATTGAATAGAATCATTATTTGAAAATTCAGATAGGATTTTTAACACTTCTATTCTTTTATCAATCCAACTCCAATACGGAACTAGTATAAATAAAAATAAATGA
>DKXQ01000234.1 GCA_002493085.1 Lachnoclostridium sp. UBA7122 | reverse complement strand
TTTTAGCCGGTGGTAGTTGAGTTACGCTGAATGGTCCTTTGATTGTAACATCCTTAAGCCCTTTTCCGTCGCTGTCAGTAACAATTATATCTGCTTTTAATTTATAATGCGGACAGGTTTTAAAGCTAAATTCATTAAAGTCAAATGAATAATAAAAGTCACTTATTTTAACTTCCGGAGATTTATGTATTCCATTTTTAATAAATTCTGAATTTATATCGAGTTTTAATTTGCCATAAATTTCTCCACTGATACAATTTTTACAGGCATGTATTTTATCAGGATTGTCTGCTTTTGCCTTAATGAATAAAGCATGGACTTCACATCCGGCAGCCGCCTGGATTTTTAAGTATTTATCTGTTTTCTTATGAAAAAGTGTTATTATAGGCTCTATTTCTATTCCTGCGAATACAGTGATTTCTCCCTTTATCTCACTTTCAAACTTTGGATTTGTTGTAAGATTTTCAAGCCCTGTTTTGTTTGAAGCACATGCGCCAACTGTTCCTGACAGTGTGCCAGTATATTCTATTTCACCACTGGCTTCCAGATTAAAGTATGGTATAAAGCCTATTCCCACAACACCAGGAACTGGGTCTACAGCTATATAGCCAATTGCTATTTTAAAAGGCGGAAGTTTTCCTGTTATAGATGCGTGAACTTTAACAGAATAATCTAATTTCAGTTCACAATACTGATAGCGTAGAGATATATTTATTTTAAATGATATGTCAAAATTTATATTTATTCCGCCAGAAATTTTTACATTGCCAGAATCTGTTTCTATATCATTAAGTTTATATTCTAAAGATTTGCCTGTATGACCCTCTTTGTCAATTTCGCCAAACTTGCCAGACTTGCGGAGCCCGCCTTTAGCGCCCTCATCTACAAGACCATTATATGTAAGCCCGCCTTCCATCATTGATTTATCAACTTTTGCATCTTCCGTTCCCGCTTTTGCATCAATTTTTACATAGTCAAAAGCTTCCTCTAATGATATATCTGCACCTGTTATAGTAACTGTTGTTCCATCCTTTACAATTGATGCAATTTTTACAACCAGAACTTCCCCATCTCCATACTGGTAAGAAAAGATATCATCTTTTTTTAATGATGTTATGCTTTCATCCGCATTTTCAATTACATATACAAGGTTTTCATCATCTGTTTTTGTAACTTTATTTACTCCGTCTCTTTCAGGAATAATAATTGTATCAGTATCATATACAGCAAAGTTATTATCTGGATTGCTGTCAAGATTTAAAACTTTGTCACTGTCAAAGTCATTGACTGTCTTGGCAAGAAATTCCTGCATTTCTTTTGTATAATTTGGTGTCTCATATGATGTACATAATGGACGCAATGTTTTACTATCTACTAAAAACCCACGCAGATAAAAGTACTGTGGCAGGGTTTGTCCAATAGTAACTTCTGTCTCCGTCTCACCAGCAGATACATTTTTTGTGGCAGATGTAACCAGCTCTGTTCCATCTTCACTGTAAATGCCTATAACCAGTGCAGCACTTTCTATTGTTTCAAAAGAAACTTTGGCTGTCTGCCCATCCATTTCAACAGAAAAAATATTGCACCCATCATTTTCTGCCTGCTCTGTGGCTTTTCCTAATAGCTCTTTTCCAAGCATGTTTCCAAACGCATTTTTTCCATCTACAGATATTCCATTCTGGATATTCTGTGTGCCAGAAGTGTCTTGTGTAATTTTCTTTTCATTTGCTGTGGCATGCACAGTATCTGCTGGCAAGATAGTTCCAAGCATAATAACTATCGCCATAATAAATGCTATTTTTTGTTTTATTAATCTTTTATTCATTGGTCTCTCCCCCTTTTATTGGATTTATTTTATCTTTATAGCAGCAGAGGCTGTCTTCCCTCCAATATCCAGTTTAAGCGTCGTTTTGCCTTTTTTCAGACCTTTTACAGTTACAATAATTTCGTTTGCTTTTATTTTAGTATTTGCTATTTTTGCAACTTTTTTATTTTTTACAGTTACTTTTACATCACCTTTTGCGATTTTGTTATTACCAGTTATTGTAATTCTAAAAATGACATCAGCAGTTTTATTTTTCTTTATCGTTACTGTCTTTTTAACTGCTTCTGCTTTTTCTATTTGTTGCTGGGCATCTGAATAGATAATTGTAAAATCTTTGCCATCTACTTTGTATGTAGCAGGTTTTGTCATATTGACTACTTCTAAACGATCCCCATAACATTCTATATTTTTCAAATCAGATAAATTTACATCATCCCCATGTAAATTTTTCTTATCTAATGTCAATTCGTCTAATGTTTTGCTGTGAAGCTTTAACTGGACCAGCTTCCCAGAGTAACAATATAAATGTGTTAAAGCAGTATTGTGGTCCAGGTCAAGCTCTGTCAGCAGCATTTTGGAACAATCCAGTTTTTTCAAAGCAGTATTGTGGCTTAAATCAAGTGATGTAATCTGGGTATTGGAACAAGTCAGGTATTCCAAAGCTGTATTATTACTTAAATCAAGTGATGCAATCTGGGTGTCAGAGCAATTTAATTCTTTCAGGGCAGTATTATGGCTTAAATCAAGTGATGTAACCTGGGTACTTGAGCAATCCAGTTTTTTCAAAACAGTATTATGGCTTAAATCAAGTGATGTAATCTGGGCAGATGGACAAACCAGGTATGCTAAATTAGTATTGTGGCTTAAATCAAGTGATGTAATCTGGGTATTGGAACAGTCCAGGCTGGTAAAGGCAGCATTGTGGCTTAAGTCAAGAGTTTCTATTCTGGAATTTTGGCATTGTAAAACATTTAAAGCTGTATTATGGCTTAAATCAAGAGTTTCTAGCGGGATGCCAGTACAAGTCAGGTATGTTAATGATGTATTATGGCTTAAATCAAGGTCTGTCAATGGTACTTCAGAACAATACAATTCTCCTAAAGCCGTATTATGGCTTAAATCAAGAGATGTTACCGGGTTATTGGAACACATTAAAAATGTAAGAGCTATATTCTGGCTTAAATCCAGGGTTGTCAGCTTGTTGTCATTACATTTTAATTGCGTCAAAGCTGTATTCTGGCTTAAATCCAGAGTCTCCAGCTTGTTGTGGGAACAAACTAAGTATGTTAAAGCTATATTTTTACTTAAATCAAGAGCCGTCAGTTCATTGCAGCAGACCAAGTCTCTTAAAGCTGTATTACGGCTTACATCCAAGGCTGTCAGTTTGTTGCCGGAACAATAAAAAATTTCCAATGCTGTATTGTTGTTTACATCAAGTGATGCCAGTTTATTGTAAGAGCAATCCAGGGTTTTTAAAGACGTGTTATGGCTTACATCAAGTGATTCTAGTTCATTAGAAGAACAATCCAGAGTTTTTAAAGACGTGTTATGGCTTACATCAAGTGATTCCAGCTCATTAAAAGAACAATTTAGGGTTTTTAAAGCAGTAAAATATTCTATTCCTTTAAGATTGTTTACTGTTTCACCATCAACATCCATACTAATATCTATATTTTCTGCTGCTGCAATTTCACTATCTGACAATTTGCCATTTTTATCTGTATCAAATTTATTAGTTACATAATCTTTAAACCTTGAATCTGGAAAATTAGTTATATTAATAGTTACCTCTTCTGATGCTTTTGCACTTTGTGGAATACCTGTAATAACAGCAGCACAAAATGCAGCACTACATAAAAATCCTATAGTTTTTTTGATATTTTTTGTCATAGATAATCCTCCTTATTGTTAAAACTTGGTTTTATACTACCAGGCTGACATTGTTACAGGTATAAATTTTGCATTGTATAATGAATTGTAATCCCATTTTTCATTTACTCTCCATGTGGAATGAAGTCCGCTGCTGTAAGTAGTCTGGTGTGTTACTTTTACATATCCATTGCTTGTCTCTGAAACCATCATAACATGAGGATTATTGCTTGTGAGCAGCAAATCTCCTGGCTGTAATGACTTATAACTGTTCTGTATAGTATTTTTTCCGTTTTTACTGCATATGTTTTTAGAATTTGTCATTCCATAGTCCTTATAATTTCCTACTATTTTTGTCCTGCCTTTTACTGGATACAGTCCTGTTGTATTTGTAACAGGGAATTTGCTATATACCTGCTGGTAGGCAAATGAAACGGCAGAAGAACAGTCATTTCCCATATAAGTAGTCTGGCTGTGTGGACCAGTATAAGTTTTACCTGACATGTTTTCCTGGAATTTTTCTAAAGTTGTGTCACGTTCTGTCTGTGAATATGGTATTCCATAATAAGTTGTCCCACTTGACCATATATGGTTATTGCCGCCTTTCTTGCCATAGGACCAGTGTCTGAATGAAACGGAAGGTGTCCATGCTACAGATGCCATGCTTTCCATATAGGATACAGCTTTCCTGCGTCCTGTAAGGTTTTGGTTATTATTTTGCTGTGATGCCACTTTTACAAGTTTAAACTTTTGTGATACTGTTCCATTCGGGCTGTATATTTGTACATTTGTACCATTTGCCGCAACCCCTCCTGCAACATCTGCTGCCTTGCCATTGCATCTGGCTACCAGTGTGTAGTATCCACTTCCTGCATCTGTTACTTTCCACTGTTGTGAAGTGCTGCCATTAGGTTTATATTGCCAGATATTTGTGCCGTTTGCTGAACCTCCGCCGCTTACATCTATTACCTTATTACTTCTTACGCTTGTAATTGTATAATATCCCTCGTTATTACGTGTGAAAGTAAATCTTTGTGCCATATTACCTGTATCCTTATAAATCTGGAGGTTGGCACCATCTTCAAGTGATGCACTTTTTATATCCCATACATAGTTGTTATCAATAGCTGAAACCACTTTATATGTACCATTTTGTATTGTCCCGCTGGCATTGGAAGTATTGATATACTGGTTATAATTCTTTGTTGCAATCCAGCCCATTTTGTACATTTTCCCAACTGGATAGACAACTTGTGTATAATTGCCAGACTGGGCTGTAGCATATACCATATCTCCTTTTGATATGCTTCCATAAACTATACTGCCTGCACGTTTATATGTGGTAATTTTTGCACTGCTTTTTTTAGCTTCTTGTGAATAATTATTTGATGTTATTGTATTTGTTTTAATATAACCATATTTTCTCCCGGTTGACGTTGGATAGCTTACATAAGTGCTTTTGTTATCCATTTTGTAAATATATATCTCATCTTCTGGGTAAATTAAAGCATTATATGCTTTTTTAGGTGATGATGTGCCACGTGTTGTCAGTGAACTGGATGTATAAACATTAACATTATTCTTTGATGAGAGTATATATGACCTGATGTAAATTTTGTCTGAAAGTTCTGGAACCATGGCATCTGCATGTATTGCGCTGGCAAAGAATATTACTTGTACTATAATAAATGCCATTAATGATAAAAATCTTTTTATCTTTTTCTCTATCATAATATTTCCTCCTCTTTTTAATCATTATAATATCCACAGTTTATGCATTTTTCCCTGCCACTTACATACTGGAATTTATGTTCATTTCTTGTGACCGTTTCACCTTCTATATCAAAAAAGGCAAACTGGTCATCAATTCCGCCCCCACTCTGGAACCTTAATTCTGTTACACCTTCTGTATTAATTTTGAAAGTTTTAGTTGCCATAAGTGTTGCAAGATTTATAAATTCTTGCTTTTTTCCATCATCATACCATGTCAGGCACTTGCCATCTGCATAAACATATAAGCACATACCTATTAGTATCTTTTTATTAAAATTATTATCAAGTGGTGCGGTTGAAAAAGTAACACTGGAATATTTTTTATCTAATTTAAAAGTCCATTCTACAGGATCCTTGCTATAGTCAGGCACTATTCCTTTATAGTATTCTTTTCCCATAACTTTAAAACATTTACCGCCATAATCTGAGTCAATAAAATATGTATTTTTCTCTTTACATGGTATCAGTCCAGGTTTACAGCTTTTTTGTGCAGGAATTGTTTCTGTATAAGTTTCATCACAATATTTGCATTTATATGTTTTTGTGCCATTTGTTTTTGCAGTTGCATTTTTTATTCCTGCAGACTCAAATACATGGCCTCCTTCGCCAGTTAAATTTCCAATTCCGTATACACCAGATGAACCAGTAATGTGTATCTGGAGTTGTTTTACTCCTGTTGTATTTATTGTAATATGCTTTACTTCCTTTCCCCAGAGAAATACTTTTAACTCCTCAATACGGCTTTTAGCCGAATATCCATCTGCATATATATATATGCTTGCAGAACTTTTTTCGGAATAATTCAGGCAGCCAGCATCAAAACTTACTGTACTAAACTGTGCATCAAGATTATATAATGCCTTGTTTGTCCTGAATACCCCGCTATTAGCAGATACCGGTTCACATATACCCTGTGTATATTTTTTGCCTGACATAGTAAATGAAGAACCTTTATTATCATATACATTTATATTATCTGTCCAATATGGTGTCAGATAATGTTTTAACCCTGTATCTGGCTCTTTACTATCATAATCTGGACTATCTGGTTCTTCTCCTGGATAGTCATAATCTGTTCCTGGATATTTAGTTTCTTCACTTACAGGATTATAATCACTGTCATCTGTTTTATCTGGCTTCCGGCTTGGAGATGGAGATGGTGTATTATCTGGCTTCCGGTCTATTAGTGGTTTTTGGGTGGCTAATGGATTCTGGGTACTATGGGGTCTCTGGATTGTAGAAGGTTTTTTAGTTGTGTGTGGGGATTCTTCATCTCCTGAAGGACTGCCAGGCCCATATGTAGCATAAGGGTCTTCATAGCCAGGCTCATATGTACTATAAGGGTCTTCATAACTAGGCTCATATGTAGCATAAGGGTCTTCATAGCCAGGCCCATATGTAGCATAAGGGTCTTCATAGCCAGGTTCATATGTACTATCTGGCATTGCTGTTTCATATGGTTTTTTAGTTGCATAAGGTTTTTGTGTATTATGTGGTCTTGCACTTGAAGCAGGCCGCTTAGTTGTGCCAGGCCCATATGTAGCATAAGGGTCTTCTTCACCTGGATATTCTTCACCTGGATATTCCTCACCTGGATACTCTTCACCTGGATATTCCTCACCTGGATATTCCTCACCTGGATATTCCACGCCTGGGTATTCTCCGCCTGGATATTCCCCACTATCTGGATATCCTCCGCTGCCTGAAGGTTTACTGCTGCCTGAAGGTTTACTGCTGCCTGAAGGTTCTTCACCAGATGGATATTCTTCATCTATAGAAGAACCACTTGAAGTATAATCTGGCTCCAGACTGGATTCAGGACTTTTTTTATCTGTACTGCTGTCTTTATCTGGATTACTATCTTCTGTCTTCTTATTTGTTTTTTGTTTAGCAGAACCTTTTTTTGTTACTTTGACTTTGCATTTATACTTTTTGCCAGCATATTTAGCTATAATTATACATTTACCTTTCTTTTTACCTGTTATTTTACCGCTCTTTTTACCAACTTTAGCTATCTTTGGCTTTTTAGAAATAAATATTGCTTTTAATTTCTTATCATTTTTCTTAAGTTTGATTGTCTTGGATTTACCAGCTTTAATGGTTAATGAAGTCTTGCTTAACTTTATCTTTGATGCTGCTGAAGCTGTGTCTGCTGGAAATAAAGACGTAAAAACAATAGCAAAACATATATAGAAGCACAAATATTTTTTGAAAATGTTTCTTTGCATTTGTAGCCCTCCTTTCTTCATTTCAAATATTTTATCTGCCTATAAAGTAATTTCTATCTGGCATCTGTTAAAAACAGACACCAGATAGAAACTATAATTTAGCCAGATTGTAATATTAACTGTGCTTTATTTCCATGTAGTAAATGTATTGGCAGGGTCTGCAGGTTTGCCACTCTTCGTAACTTCTATATGTATGTGGAAACCGCTTGCATTGCCGGTTTTGCCAGTATAGCCAATTAAATCGCCCTGTTTAACTTTCCGTTCACCAATCTTTACAGTTTTACATGTATACTTGTCTGCGCCACATTGATAAGGCAAAGATGATGTATATTTAAGTTTAACATCTTTAAAAGAACTAAGATGTGCGCATCTGACAGTATATTTTTTATCCGAAGATGTAAATACAATATTATTGCCATAGCTGGCAAGTTTTTTATATTTTACTGCATATGACTGGTTAAACACAACTGTTCCGTCTGCTGGTGCGTATACTGGAGTTTTATTTGCTGCTTTATAATCACAGTAATATCCTTTTGTTTTAAGATTTGAAGACCTTGTTATTTTTCCTTTTAATGGGAACAACAATCCATTTGGATATTTACTTTTAACTTTCTTTTTATCAGGGTCAGCAAATTTAAATTTTAATCCGTTATTATTAACTCTTTTATATAACTGGATATTAGCTTTATTTGCTGCTTTACCATCTTTCACACCTGCCACAAGATTATTATACCAGTTCTGGAGATAATATTTTCCGTCGCCAGACGCAACAGGTTTCCATAATTGGGCCGTATCCGCAGTTTTAGATTCGCTGTACTGCCAGATATTTATGCCATTTTTCTGTTTTTTTGAATTACATTCGACTAATTTTTTGCTGTTTAAGGATTGTATAGTGTAGTATTCCCATTCACCATAGTGTTTTTTTACTACAAATTTCTGGGCATCGCTTCCATTATATTCATAAAGCTGCAGGTTTCCTTTATCAGCTTTGGAAGCTCCTGAAATATCCCATACATATGAATTATTTAAAGCAGATTCAAGGACATATGTTCCATTTGCAAGAGGGAATGTAACCATAATCTGGAATTTCTGGCTTGCTGTTTTATTAAGAGCGGCCATTTGTATATTTACATTATTACCAGCTTTGCCACCTGCTACTGAAGCTACAAGATTATTGCATCTATTTTGCAGATAGTAGTAACCGTCTTCAGTTGGAATTAATTTCCATTGCTGGGCTGTACTTGTTGTTCTTATATTCTGGCAAATATCTGTGCCACTCTTTTGTCCTGCACCTTTACATTCAACCATTTTTCCACTATTAGTATTTTCTATAGTGTAAAATCCGTTTGATTGTCTGGTAAATATAAATTTGGGAGTATTAATATAATTGTCATCTTTATAAAGATGAATAGTTGCTCCATTATCATATGAACCATATTTAACATGCCATGCATAAGAGCTGTCTAATACAGGCACAATTTTATATGTAGCATCTGCAAGAGGGGTTGTGGATATAAGCTTGAATTTCTGGTTTTCTGACTGTTTATTACTATACATCTGGATATTAGTCTTATTTTCTGCTTTATTACTATTGATACCCGCTACAAGACCATTGGCTTTATTCTCAAGGTAAAAATATCCACCACCTGCCGGAACGGGTTTCCATAACTGGTTTTCACCATTACTGTTATCATACTGGCATAAATTTGCACCTTCTGAACTATTTTCCCTGTCAGATTCCAGCATTTTACTGCTATTAGTACTTTTTATTTTGAAAAATCCGTCTTTTTGCTTTATAAACACAAATTTTTCTGCATTAGTGCCTTCATCTTTATAAAGCTGCACATTTCTGCCATTATAATATGACTTATCTCTGATGCGCCATACATAAGAATTATCTAAAGCAGATACAATTTTATATGTGTTTCCTGAAATAATTCCTGCATTTGTTCCAGTTGTATTAATTCCTGTATCTGAATCAAAAACTTCACCATCAATAATTCCAGAAATTTCACCTGTATCTGATACATCTGTAATCCCAGGACCACTTGCAGGATTCACTGTATTATTTCTGATGGTGTCTGGTGCTGCTTTTACTATATGGTTATCAATAACTCCTAGAATGATAACAGCCATTAATAAAACAGATAAAAATACATGTAATTTTTTAATACTCTTTTTCATATAAATCCTCCGTTTCCACTAATTATTTAGAAATACGACTAGTCTATTAATTATTATATTATGCCAATTTTATAAAAGCTACCTTAATTATATTTTTTTAGGACAGACTTACATGATAAATATTTTATTTTCCAAGCGCAGGGTAA
>DKXQ01000142.1 GCA_002493085.1 Lachnoclostridium sp. UBA7122 | reverse complement strand
AAAAAAGTTGTAAAGTGGTGTATATAATAAATTTGCTACAATAAATCAACAAGGGAATGACCTCATACGACAAATTTATTTTCATACATTAACATTGCCAAGGCATTATACAGATATAAATTGGCATAGAAATCTTGTAATATACAAACAGGTTTTGTTCCTGAAAAACTTTCAAGACCAAATTTATTTTTTATGCAGTTATATGTTTTTTCAATACCCCAGCGCATGTTATAAAGTTCTTTAAAATTACTGATGCTAAATTCCTCAAAAATATTTGTTGCCAGTATTTCAGTAGTATTATCAGAAATAGAAAACCTAAGTACACGAAAAGTTACTTCTTTTCCATTTTTCTTAAATTTATGCTTAATAATATCATCATTTGTGAACTTTTTTTGTTAATGCTGGCAACAAAACCTGTACTACAGCGCATAATATATTTAAAACCTGTCTGGTCAATGTATTGAATAAGTTCTGCTAAAGGAGGTCAAAGAGTATTATATCTTTATCTGTTTTTATTTTCGACAGATTAAGAATATGTTGTTTTGCTAGTTAACGTCCATTCCCATTACATAATGCCATAATCCCATCAAGAATAACATTATTAAGAACATCTGTGGGACAGGAAACTAATGATTGTATAAGACTATTAGTTGATTTCTGGCATCCATATATTTCCATTAGTTTTTTTATTGCAGGGCAAATTTACCTTGCTTCCATCAACGGCTGAAAGTCTGTACCTGTTTGAATGCTACATTTAAACAGGCAAAAAATTAGTAATATATTCATTATTTTTTCTTTTCTTTGGTGCACGCCGGTTTAAAATAAATGCCTTTAAATTTCCTATCCAACCAGGCATTTTTTCAAACTGTTCATCAATCTCAATGCCTTCCAAAACACCAGAACCTTCCACATGGAACTTAGCAAGCAGTTTATTCTTATTTAAAAGATAAAACTCTTTATAATCATCTTTAGCTCTGTTACTAAAAACATTCATTTGCTTCATAATTATCTCCTATCTCCTGCTAAACTAAATATAATTTGTACATTTCTATTTTCTCATTAATCTTATTCGCATTAGAAAAATGATATATTCTTTAAATTATTTTCTAAATCAAATTACATTTTGATCTGCTAAATACAGAGGAATTGTAGCCATATCATTTTCTTCTCCCCTCCTGTTTTACCTTTAAGTATATACAGTTGATCTATCTTTTTATCTTTTAAATGCCCTGGAATGTACTTTAACAGAATTACCCCCTGCCATGTATCAGAGCCCGCAAACCCCCATAAAATAAAGAAAAACCCACAGGAGAGCTGTCCCGCAGGTTTTTAATGGGTTGGGCTGTTCATAATAAACAGTGACAGTCTGTAGGGGAATCGAACCCCTGTTTTCGCCGTGAGAGGGCGACGTCTTAGCCGCTTGACCAACAGACCAGATATTAAGTTATAGTTTAGGTGTATATTACTTGTCAACACCAACAATAACCACTATACACTATATTTTGAAAAAATGCAAGTACTTTTTTCCAGTTTTTAATAAAAAATTTTTATTGCGGACTGGAATCTTTGAAACTATCTTAAAGCTTCCTGCTGCTAATAATATTATTCCTGCAATAACCATCCAGTATCCTTTTCTTTTATAGCTTAAACCTGTTGTTTCTATTGTACTTTTTTCTGTATTTTTTATGATATCCACAGCTTTTTTATATTCCTGCATATTCTGCTTCCATCCATCAAAGTCAGACCATTTGCCAGGTACTATTTCCCTTAACCAGCCAATTCCATATAGATAGTCCCATCTTAATGGATATCCTGTAATTCCATAATAACTGGCCAGTTTTTCTCCTGCCAGTTTTTTATCAGTACTTTCCGGCAATGCAACGCTGATTTTATCAAAGCTAATTTTATCTGTTAATCCTGATGCCTGTACCAGAAGTAAATCCGAAGGTTCTTTTACAACCTGCCTTATAACCCATCTGTTATTATTCCATAAAATTTCCATGCCCTCTGCATTATGGGTTCCAAATAATTTTTCTACAACTTTGCTGCCAGCTATGCATCCTTTTTTATCTTCAATAGGGATATTTTTTCCAAATGGCAGCAGAGAGTGTGAAGAGCCACATATAAATATAATATCCGTATTACATCGTCGTGTGCCAGATGCATCTGATGCATATTCATTTTTAAGTTCTGTCCACGCTGTAAAAGAAAAAGCTGTATTTTCCTGTTCTGACGCAGATTTGGCTAATTCCCCACCGTTTTCATCTTTTATGGCAAATACCAGATTATTAAAATAACTGCTTCCTTTATTGAAAAAGACCAGTCCTGTCACTAAGAAAATAATAGATAATAAAAAGTAAAATACTATTATAATCCATTCAAAAATAACTGTTTTTTTATTCACTATTTTTTCTGCCTCCAGTCTGTATTTTAACCTCATCAAGTAAGCCCTTTAAAATACACGCTTCTATGTTGCAGAAACATAAGCGATGGGTAGGGACTTACTTGTTTCAGTGGGAGTACAAGCTCCCACTGAAAAGCTGCGACAGCATGAGGTTATGAGCAAGTAGCGAAGCGGATTGCGAATATCCGCTTGACTTTATGCGTATCCTGTCCCCTGGATTTACATAACGGTCTGTATTTATAATAACCTGGCTGTCATTGGCCAGTGTGTCCGGGTCCAGTGCTGCATATAAATTATTTTTTTCAAGTACTTCCACTTCTACTTTTCTTGCTATGTCCTGGCTGCCCATAATTGTGTTTTCAACTTCTGCAACAAGCACATAATTCTTGCTGTCTTCCTGGTAAACGGCTGTGGCTGGCACAGTACAGTTATAATTGCCTGACATCTGTACTGCTTCCATTACAGCACTCTCACCTATTGAAGACATCTTTGCAGGCAGCAGGGCTGTTACATTTAGAAATTCCCTGCTTTCATCAGTTTCTATAGATGTAATATGGATATCATTTATATTTTTATCTGCTAGTTTTAAAGAAACTGTATCCCCTGCTGATACATATCTGGCATCTTCTGCATCCATCTGGCCTATAAATTTTAACCCTGCGCTGTCATCTGTCATTGTAAAAATTGCCGTGTCTGGTGTTTTCTGTCCAACTGTAATCATAAGTGCTGTTATTATGCCTCCTGCTGGCGCACATACTTTGCCTTTCTGTGCTTTTAATTTCTTTAACTTTTTTAACTGGATATTATAATTGTTAATAGAAATATTATTGATGTCTATAGAGCTATCAGAAGAAAGCTCTGAATATGCATCATGTACTTCCCTTTCTGCTGCCTTTTCCTCTGATTTTTTAGTCTGCCGTGCAGCAGTTAAGGCTTTCTTTTTCACTGATACATCATCTTTAAATGCGCTGACAAGGCTTTCCTGTTCTTTTTTCTTTGCTAGTATGCTGCTTATATCCTGTCTGTTTTTCTTTCTTGCAGTGTCAAGTTTTTGTTTAAGCTTATAAAGCTTTGTCTTCTGTTTTTCTAAAGCCTTTTGTGCCCTGTCCAGTTCTTTTTCTGCAAGTAAAACAGCTTCTTTATTTTGTATTTGTACCTGTGTAAGGTCCTGCTCTGCTCTTGCAATATTTCTGTTGCGCTGTGCTTCTGCCTGTTCCCTGTTTGCCAGTAAATCTTTATTTTGCAGTCTGAGTATTTTCTTTTCACTTTCTATGCTGTTTATACATTCATTTAAGCTTGCAATATCCAGTTTTGCCAGTACAGCGCCTTTTTGCACACGCTGTCCCTCATTAACCAGTATGCTTTTTATAAGAATATCTGGCTGTGTAATTACTGGCAGTTCACGGTTTTTTACAACTCTGCCCTGGATTTGTATGTTGTACTGGATTTTCCTGGCAGATGGGTTCTCAATACTTACTTTTGCAATTGTAAATGAGTCTGCTGCCCTTGATGCTATTGTAAAAATAAATATAACCAGCAGCAGCCAGAGAATGGCTTTTATCCAAAATATTGTATGGTTCTCTTTCTGTTTCATAATATGGACTCCTGCTTTTTTAACTTATTCTTTAGATGCTGATGCTGATATGCCCTGTTCAAGATAGTCCTGTCCTGCAAGAAATACAAAGACTGCTGGAAGCAGTGCCGCAAATGATGCACATAACGAAAATCCTGCATTGTTTTCATTAACTTCTGGCAAAAACAGTGAAAGCGGCCATAGGTTTTTTGATTCCAGAAAAGTTACAGGCTGTTCAATCATATTCCAACATTCAAGAAATGAAAGCACAACAGCCGATATAATGCCAGATGAACCAAGCGGGATACCTATCCTTAAAAATATCTGTATCTCACTGGCACCATCTATCTTTGCTGCTTCTATTATGCTTTCAGGTATGCCACAAAAGAAACGGTACATTATAAAAACAGGAAATGTTGAAAATATCCCTGGCAGTATAACTGCTGCACTTGTATCAAGAAGCTTTAATTTATCCAGTACAAGATACTCTGAAAGCATTGTCACCTGGAAAGGCATCATCATCATAATTATATAAAGCATATATATATACTTTTTTCCCCTGAAGTTGTAGCATGCCATTCCCCACGCTGCTGCCATTCCAAATAAAAGCTGGCCGGCAATTGTAAAAAGTACAATCTTTATTGAATTCCAGAACATCTGGAAAAACTCTGGTGCATCTAATAAAAGTTCTACAATATTTTGCATGGTTGGATATTGTGGAATAAAGTTCCACCTTGCATATCCATCTTCTTTTGCCAGTACAGCAGAAATATTTCCAGTAATCTCACTACTGCCTGTAAATGTACCTGCAAGCAGGAAAATTACAGGGCTTGCTGCCACAATGGCAAATAGCGCCAATATTAAAATCCTTGCTGCCTGTTTCATATAATCCTCCCATTTTATCATTCTTCCCAGCTATGCTGCAAAAACAATACAAAAACTGTTACCACAATACATAAGAGCACTGAGCCTGCTGCCATTTTATCTACTGAAAGCGAAGAGAACCAGTTATTAAATATATGCTGCATAAGATATATGCTTTCATGTGGATAACTTCCCGCTACAAGATATGCTTCCCTGAATACTTTAAATGAATTAAGGAATGAAATTATTACGATCGTAAATGCAGCTTGCCTGATATTGGGAAGTGTTATATATATAAAACATTTCCATTCCCCTGCACCATCTACAGCCGCTGCTTCATATATATTTTTTGATATGCCTGACAGTCCTGCCATCCATAAGACTACATCATATCCAAGGTTTTTCCAGATATAACTAAAAACTAATACCCCAAAAGCTGCATTTGTATTCATCCAGTCTTTCCCCATAGTATTTATATGGAAAAATGACAATATCCCGTTTATCATTCCATGGCTGTCAAATAAAAGCTGCCACAAAAGTACTATGCTGGCTGCTGGTATTGCAAGCGGTGCAAGATATGCACTTTTAAAAATCTCCCTCCCTGCCTTCTGTTTCTGCAGTAGTGACGCAATACCAAGGGACAATCCAAGAAGAAGCGGAAGACAAACCAGCACGAACCGCAATGTATTAAAAACTGCAAGTTTAAATGCTTCATTTGTAACTACCTGTTTGTAATTGCCAAGTCCTGCAAAACCATTTCCAGCCGCCTTTATAAAAGAACGGCGCACCACATCTGCAAAAGGAATAAGATAAAATACTACTACTCCTGCAAAGTCTGGCAGTATAAACAGCCATGCAGCCATCTCCCGCTTTCTTTTCTTTGACATACTGTTAATCTTTTATATCCCTTTCATTGTATTCACAGTTTTTTACTCTGCCAGATAAAGATTGACTTTCTTTAAAACTGTATCTGCTGTGTTCTCAAGATTCTGTTCCCCTAACAGATATTTTTCTGCCTGTCCAAGTACAATTTCCTGGATAACACGGTTTGTAAGTGCCGGTTTTTCAAGACTTTCTACAACCGTATCAAACTGGTCAAGCTGTGCTTTTGTAAGATTAGCCATTTTAACAGAAAAGCTGTTTCCATCTTTATCTGACATGCTATAACCAGAATCTATCTTTACAGCCTTGCTGTCCAGTTTTTCTGTACCAGCAAGCGTATAAGCTGCTTTGTTAACTGGAAATCCGTTCATATCACTATTGCCAAGTTTTTTTCCAAGAAGTATCTTTATAAATTCCTTTGCCATATCTTCATTGCCGCCTGCTGCCACACCTGCCTGGAGATATGGAATGTATGATTTTACTTTTGCACTATTTAAAAGGCAGTAACTGCCTTTTTTTTGCTTCCACGCACTGGCCATATTTTGTACATCGCCAAATCCTGAAAGGAAACCAAATGAAATCTGGCTGTTACCAGTCAAACGGGATACAAAATCAAAAGTTCCAGCCTTAATACCTTCCAAAGTCCCATCACCACGGAAATCATTTCTCTTTTCATTTGAATCTACATCATAAAGCTGCTTCGCACACTCCAGATATTCTTTTAAAGAATCTTTGTCAATACTTTTTCCATCTTTTATCCATGATGCAGAATCAGCATAATATAAATCTCTAAGAAATGTTATAGTGCCTTTGGCCTGGTCAATAACATTTTTCCCACTGTCCTTTTGCTTAAGTTTTTCCGCCATTTCTGCAAGCTCTTTAAGACTGCTGCCTGCATCTGCTATACTGCTGTCACACTCTGATATTTCTATAAGAAAACGTGCAGGAAGCGCATAAATTTTCCCATCCTTTTTACTTCCTTCTTTGATATTTGGAAGTATGCCATCTTCTTTATCAATTTCATCTGCTACATCAGTGATATCTGCCAGTATGCCTTTTTCAATATAACTATCTGCTGGCATGCCATCAAGAATTAACACATCTGGTCCTTTCCCTGCAAGAATATTTGTATTTAATGTGGAAAGAGCATCCTCAAGTGTTACACCATCATCACCTGAAAGCCCTGTTTCCAGCCGGACAGAAACATCAGGATATTTTTTCTGGAACAATGTTACTGCCTTGCGCAGCATAGACGAATCGTCTAACGCATAAACCTTAAGCTCTTTATCTGGCATGGCTTTGGCATTTTTGTCATAAGTATAGTGCAATATTTTGCCATTGCCATCATTATTTAACACAAGAAGAATATTATCTTTGTCAGGTACTTCTAAAGCAGTAAAAGCACCGCCATCATTTAAAGAAGTTAGTGATGCATCTACAAGTAACTCTGTTATGCTGCCTCCTGTCATATAACTAAAAATTCCATTTTTATTGGCAAATATAAGCTGTCCATCTGCTGCTCCCTGTGCAAAATACATTGGTAATCCGGCATCTGTATCATTAAAAGAAAGTGTATTGTCTTTTGCAATTATGTCATTAAGTGTGCTTTCTGTATTAAGTTCCGTTTCCTTATCTGTATCAAATAACATAATCCCGCTGTTATGCACTGCTATAAGTATATTTCCAGATATACATATATAGCTGGCAGATATTCCCTTTGTATCAAAAGGCTGGCTGCATTTTCCATCAGAAGCATTTATCTTTAACAGTGAGCCAGATAAATCTACGGCAAATAAATCACCTTGTTTGCTATAAACACACTGTATTATAAAATTTTCATCTGTATTTGCTGTTTCTGGCAAACTGGTTTCTAAACTTTTAATATGTCCATCTGCATCTAAGATTTCTATACATGCTTTATTCTTTTTTTTACCATATCCTGTAAATACTGCCCTGCCATCTGGCGCAATAGATATGCATGTTACAGGGTAATACTCTTTACTAAGCCCTTTTATCTTTTTCTTATTCCATGTTTTTCCTGTATCTTTGCTTTTAAGAATATAGTAATTTTTTACAAGCTCATCACTTCCTATGGCCTCAAGGCTTCCATCATCTAACTTTGCCATTGTAAATACTTTGCTAATCCCCTGTGGCAATGCTGTTTCACTTTCAATAAATCTTCCATTGCCTGTATTTGCAGAACCTGTACTAGTTTTTTCCGCATTTGAAGCATCCTGTACCATATTCTGGGTTTCATCTTCCTGGCTTATATCCTGTCCGCCCTGCTTATCATCCACCTGTACCACACCACTGCTGCATCCTGTAAACAGCATAACAATAATAACCATTATAAAAAACATATATGGCTTCTTTATCTTTGCTCCTGTCATAACTTATAACCTCCATTCTGCCAGTTCTGGCTTGTTACAGGAAGTAATATACCACAATGTTTCTTTAAATTTTCTTTAAATGTACCTTTAAATATTTTTATTTTTTAAAGGCAGTTTAAAGATTTGGAAGGGGGTAGCAAATTGAAAAATAATATGCTATCATTATTACTACATAATTAAAAAAGTCTGGAGGATAGTATGCGTATTTTACTTATAGAAGATGATAAAAAACTATGTGAACTTTTACAATTCCAGCTTAAAAAAGAGAACCACTATGTAGATATCTGCCATGATGGACGTGACGGGCTTGATATATTTTTGCAAAATGGCCACGATTTAGTTATACTTGACCGCATGCTTCCCACAATGAATGGCCTCTATGTACTTAAAAAAGCAAGAAGTGCAGGACTGGATACCCCTGTTATCATGCTTACTGCCATTGGAGAGCTCTATGACAGGATTGAGGGTCTGGACTGCGGCGCTGATGATTATATAACTAAACCATTTGAATTTGAAGAACTTTCTGCACGTATCCGCTCACTTGGCAGACGCAGTAAAAAATATGAAGATGACAGCATACTGCAATATGGTGATATTACTTATGACAGTGCACTCAGGATTTTAAATGGTCCAAAGTGCGGGCTGCAGCTTTCTGTACGGGAGGGTCTTCTTTTGGAAGTATTTATGCGCAGTGATGGCAAAGTGATGCGCCGCATGGTAATTTTTTCACATGTATGGGGTGTTGACGCACCTGTGGAAGAAAGCAACCTGGACACATATATACACTTTCTAAGGAAACGGCTATGCTATGTAGGAAGCAGGCTGAATTTAAAAACTGTGCGTGGCACAGGATATATCCTTGAAGATATCTAAAATTACATAAGGAGGACAATATAAGACTATGTTTCGTAAATTGCATATGCATATGACACTTTTTTGTACTATGGTAACAAGCTGTATTATCCTTGTTATGGTTTTTATATGTCTTTTATATGCAGACAGTAACTTAAGAAGCAACTACTATAACTCATTTCTTACCCAGTTAAATTCCATACTTATACAGTTACAGGAGCAGGACTGCATATCACACCAGTGGTTAAGCAAACTTCAGGAAAATGGACATTTCCAGCTATTTCTGTATGACAATGGCACTACTGTTTCTTACCAGTCTTACCACAATTCCAGAGAAACAAAAAAGCTGGCTGAAGAAACTGCAAACAATGCACTTTACAAGCACAATATAGATATTTTTTCCACAGAGCCCTGCCAGATTATTACACATACAGAGTATAACTTTACTTCGTCACAAAAGCAGGATTTTTATGTGTCTGCTGGCATTATACCAAAGAAAAATGGACGGTTAAGCTTTCTTATTCTCTTTACTACATACCATATGCAGAGCCAGATTGTAAATATGCGGCTTGTCATATGTTTTGCAGGCATTGCCGCAATACTGCTGCTTTTTATCTTTTCATGGCATTTTACAAAACGCATGATAATCCCGCTTGAAAAAAGCCAGAAAGAACAGACTCTTTTTATTGCCGCTGCTTCACACGAACTGCGCTCCCCGCTTACAGTCCTGCGCTCTGGCATTGAAGTTTTAAGACAGACAGATGACCCTGGTGAACAGTCCCATTTTTTAGATTTAATGTATGAAGAAAGCACCCACATGCAAAATTTAACTAACAATCTGCTTCTGCTCGCTAATGCTGATTCAAAACATATGCCGCTTGATATGCAAAACTGCCAGCCTGACGGGCTGCTTATAAATATATATGAAAAATATGAATCCATTGCAGCAAAAAAACAGATTGCGCTGTCCATCAGTCTGCCGGAAGAACTTCTCCCAGACTGCTATTGCAGCAGGGAAAAGATTACACAGGTATTTTCTATCTTAATGGATAACGCTCTGTCATATACACATCCTGGCGGTGAAATCTCAATCTCAGTCCAGCTTGTAAAACCATATCTGGTTTTTAGTTTTTCTGATACAGGCTGTGGTGTGCCTGATGAAGAAAAAGAACTGGTTTTTAAAAGGTTCTACCGCTCAGGCCACAGCCACAGCCGCACAGATAAAGAGCACTTTGGTCTTGGACTGTGCATTGCAAAGGAAATTGTAAACGCACATAAAGGTAAAATATGGGTAGAAGACAATACTTGTAAGGGAAGTTGTTTTTACGTAAAACTGCCTGTCTCACCGCATGTCAGCGTATAAAGTTCATCCTTTCAAATGGCTCTTTTTGTGGTATGCCGTATTTTTCTTTTCCAAGCGCAATGCTCTTCATAAGAAATGTCATATTCTGTGCCAGTGTACGCATCATCTGAAGCCCTTCTATATCCTTTTCTGCTTCGCCTGCGGCTGTACCATGTATGCCATTCCAGTATTGTCCTGAAGCAACAGGCATGCCTGATATTGTAAAGAATTTGTTCAGCTCATCAAACGTTGCAGTCAGGCCTCCGCGCCTTGCCGCTGCTACTGCTGCACCAACTTTCATAGTTTTATCAAAGTGTGTGCTGTAAAACAGCCTTGTAAGAAAAGCCACAAGTGTAGCATTGGCAGAGGCATAATATACGGGGCTTCCAACAACAAGACCAGCACACTCCTCAAACTTCCCAGCAGCTTCATTGACCAAATCATTAAAAACACATCTGCCTGTTTTTGCGCACTGGCCACATGCAACACAACTGCGTATATCCTTATTGCCAATATGTAATATCTCTGTTTCTATGCCCTCTTTTGTAAAAATCTTTTCCATCTCATACAGCGCAATATAAGTGTTGCCATTTGCATGAGGGCTTCCATTAATCATTAATACTTTCATAATAAAATCTCCTTTTTGATTTGAATAAAAATCCACTATGTTCTATATATGTTACTTTTATTTAACAAATACCCAAATTATATATTTATGGTAGCATAAATGCTAGTCATAAGCAGCTTTTTAAGACTCTGGCATG
>DKXQ01000108.1:549-7342 GCA_002493085.1 Lachnoclostridium sp. UBA7122 | reverse complement strand
GAGAAAATCTCCCCTACTCGATTGATGTAAAAATAGACGGGACTTTCACTTGTTTAATGTATGAATTTCATAAAATTCTGCTTATTTTCTAATGCTGTTGTTGTAGGTCTGCCCAGATCTGTACGTGAACTAACCGAACTTCTGGCTTCAACCAGACTAAGTCCTCTCCTTGATTTAGCAGCTTTAAGCTCTTTATCCAGGTCTTCAAAATTATCTACACAAACTGCATACGGATACCCACATGCTTTTGCCAGTGCAACAAAATCTATTTTAGAAGCCACAGTCGGCATACCACCTACTGTTTCATGTGCACCGTTATTTATAATAATATGCACCATATTTTCAGGCGCATTTGCACCAATGACTGCCATAGCACCCATATGCATAAGTGCTGCCCCGTCACCATCTATACACCAGACTTTAGTATCTGGCTTATTAATTGCAATGCCAAGGGCAATTGAAGAACTGTGGCCCATAGAGCCAACTGTCAGAAAATCATACTTATGGCTTTGTCCATTAGCAGTACGTATTTCAAATAATTCACGGCTTGCCTTGCCTGTTGTAGATATAACAGGGTCTTCTCCAGATACATTTACAATGTGTCTTATAATTTTTTCACGCACCATTGTATTTTTGTTCTTATATTTAACTTTTTTATCATAAGAAAGGGCACCCTTGCGGATAACAAATGCAACATCTTTCCCTGCTGCCAGGATATTCCTGAAATTTTTCATTGTAAGAAAAACTTCCCCATCTGTAGTTTCTTTTCCTATAATAAATGCTTCAATGCCCATATCTTCAAGAAGTTTTATGGTAACTTCACCCTGGTAAATATGCTGTGGCTCATCATGGACACCAGGTTCACCCCTCCATCCTATAATGAATACTACAGGAATAGCATACACTTTATCACTCAGAAGACTTGCAACAGGATTTATAATATTGCCTTCACCACTGTTCTGCATATAAACTACAGGAATTTTTCCTGTAGCAAGATGGTATCCAGCTGCCAGGGCAGCACAATTGCCCTCGTTAGCTGCAATAATGTGGTATCTGCTGTCAGTCCCATATGTGTCCATCAGGTAGTCACACAGTGCCTTTAACTGGGAATCCGGGACACCTGTATAAAAATCTGAGCCAATTATTTCTGCTAATTTTTCAGCTTTCATAATATCTCCTTATCATAATTCATCAATTAAAGTGATTATGTCTTTAATTGATGTAAGCCTGTCATCAGCTTCCTTTGCCCTGTGATGTATTAAAATTTCTTTTGCTGTCTGCTGCATAGCTGGAAATGCACTTCTTGTAAGCTGGTTTGCATAAATAACAATATTCACACCATGTAATGCAAGTTCATTTTCAGTTACTGCATTAAAAGAAGTAGGTACAACAACAACCGGTGTATTCTTGTCCTTCTCACGGAATTTATCACAAAACTCCAGAATTTCTGAGGGATTTTTTTTACGGCTGTGTATCATAATGCCATCAGCCCCAGCTTCTACAAATGCGAAAGCCCTTTTTAACGCATCTTCCATGCCCTTGTCCAGAATCAGGCTTTCAATGCGGGCAATAATCATAAAATCATCTGTAAGCTGTGCCCTTTTGCCAGCTGCAATTTTATCACTGAATTCTTCAATGGATGCCTGCGTCTGGATAACTTCTGTCCCAAACAATGAATTTTTCTTAAGCCCTGTCTTATCCTCAATAATTACAGCGGAAACCCCCATGCGTTCAAGAGTCCTGACATTATAGACAAAATGTTCTGCCAGCCCTCCAGTATCCCCATCCAGTATTATTGGCTTTGTAGTAACTTCCATGATGTCATCAATAGTACGGAGCCGGCTGCTCATATCAACAAGTTCAATATCTGGTTTGCCCTTTGCAGTGCTGTCACAAAGTGAACTCACCCACATAGCATCAAACTGGTCTAACCGTCCATTTTCTTCTACCACTGTTTTTTCAGCAATCAGTCCAGTAAGCCCGCTATGTGCTTCAAGGACTTTTACCACAGGACACATTTGTACAAGCTGGCGCAGTCTTTTCCTGCGGTATTCAGGCATAGCCAGTTTTTCTTTAAGCTGTGCGTCAATCTTCTTTACTTTTTCATTATATGTATAAGGGACTTCAGCCAGCTTTCCCCCATATTCTTTTAAAAGATTTATTACATTTTCGCGGATTGCAGCTTCAGGGCCTTCTTTCCAGTTATCACCATGCACAACATAATCTGGATGGAACTGGCTGATGACATCATTATACATAATACTGTCCTGGATTATTACACTGCTAACACCATCAAGCTTTTTATAAAGTGCAATGCGTTCTTCCTGTGAAACAGTAGGAAATTTATTATAACGGATAAGTGCCCTGTCAGACAAAGCACCAACAATTAATTTCCCATATTTAAGTGCCTGTCCAATAATATTCAGATGCCCTTCATGGATAACATCTGTACAAAAGCAGGTATATACTGTTTTCATGCCTTTCCTCCTAATCATTATAAAATACTGGAATTGTAATATTATTTACTTCCAGTGCACTTTTAAAAATAATAAAAAAGTCTTCTATATCATTTTCATCAATAGCACCCAGTGCACAAAGACGGAATGTATCTGTTACACTGGTTTTGCCTGGATAAATTGTAAAGCCATGTTTATAACAATAATCATGTACTTTTTCAAAATCCCAGTTTACATCATCTGGACAAACCACAGATACCACCAGCCCGGCCTGCCATTCCCTTTTTATGATATTTCTGAATCCAAGTTTTTCCAGTCCTTTATGGATTGCTTCAAATACCCTTGTATGTCTTGCCCATTTTTCATGTTCGCCTTCTTCAAAATATTCTTTCAAAGCCTGTATTGCAGCATATATTGTTTGTACAGGCGGGGTAAAATGCATTTCACCAGTCTTTTCAAAATAATCATATTGAAGAAACAGGTTGCAGTAATAGCTCCTTTTTGGATAATGCTGGGAAGCTTCAATTATTTCTTTATTGCCTACAATGAAAGACAGCCCTGTCATTGCCATAAGTCCCTTCTGTGCCGAAGCCATGCAGAAATCAATGTTATCTTTTTCTATATCTATTGGGCGCATTGCATAAGTTGATGTTGTATCTACGGTAAACACCGCATCATAACTGTGGGCTAATGCACCAATTTCACGGACTGGATTTAAAATGCCTGTCCCAGTTTCATTATGTGTTGTATGTACAAGACCTATATCCGGATTGTCTTTTAATACCTGCCTGACCAAGGCAAGGTCTGGCCTCTCGTCCACTGGAAACTTAAGATCAATATATGGCAAAGAATAATATTCACAAATTTCCACTGCCCTGGCACTGTATGCGCCATTATTTATTACCAGGACTTTCCTGCCATCTGGCAATAAAGAGTTAATGCAGACATCTATATTTAATGTACCAGAGCCACAAAAAAGCACTGCTGTATATTTTTCCTGGCTGCCATGTACAACCTTCACCAAATCTTCCCGGAGACCTTTCATCAAAGAAGCAAATTCCTTTTCCCGCGGGCAGATGTCAGGTACAACTTGTGCCATTTTTACTGTATCTGTTGTTGTAGAAGGACCCGGATTCAATAAAATATTTCTTTTTATATGCATATTTTCAATTACAGCCATTAGTTTTTTTCTCCTTAACTTTATTATATGCCTGTCCAGCTGCAGCATAATAACGCATATGTTACACGTCATATGCCCTGTCAGCCGCTTTTAATTCACTGAAAGTATCTATTTCCACAATATCAGAATCATAACATTCACGGATTCTGACTTTATAATGTTCCTTATTAAAAACTAAGGGAACCTGTTCCCAGTAGCAGTCTTTACCACCAGGACTGTTTTCAAAAACTTCTTTAATATCATTGGAAAGTTTAGCCCCGTCCTCTTTATTCCAATAAGAAATCCCAACCATCTGCCAGCAGCCAGTACCACCAGTCTTTTCTTCTGTAATTACTCCATCCTTTACTGTAAAGCACCAGTCATCAGTACTGTCTTTCCTGATTGCAAGAAAATCTGATGTATAATGGTATGGTGTAATAATTTTAGGATTACTGATTAATAAATCAGCTTCAAACACATATGCATTTGAGAGAAAATATCTTGCCACCATGGAACTGGAAATATTATTTGTTTCCCCATATACTGGATTTTCCAGAAACCGTACCATTGGATACTTATAAAGCAGCTGGTCAAACTGTTCTGAAAGATAGCCACGCACAATATAAATTTCAGTAATTCCGATTGCCAGACATGCATCTATAAGCCTGTCAATAATCCTTTTGCCATCAACCCTGACAAGAGGTTTTGGCGTATTTAGCGTAACAGGAACAAGACGTTTTCCAAAACCAGCAGCAATAAATACTGCTCTTTTTACCCTGTAAGGTTCAAGTGCTGCGATGCCTGAAACTGTAATTGTCCTGTCATTCACAAAACCATATTCTTTAAGCTCACTCATGATACATTTAATCATTTCCAAAGAATAACTAGTATTCTCTTTAATCTGGTTTTGTGATACAGGCTGTTTTTCTAATGTAAGAAAAGACAGGATATCAAATTGTTGTCTGGTTAGCTGCTGGTTCATATTTTTGTTCTTACCTCCCAATCAAATAATAGTTTTCTAAAAATAATTTATTATCCAAAATTTATTAATTTGCATATAATTCATAAATATCATTTATTGTATAAACTCCACATTCCGTAAGTCTAAATAGGTCATTATCACAAGTTATATTTCTATACCAGTTCATTGTTTCTCTTATATTAGGAACATCAAATCTGATTATATTTGCAATATCTTCTATAATTGATAACCCATATGGAAAGTCAGCTCTAAAATATCTGGATTCAAAATCAGGAACCCACCCATTTTTTACCTCTTTCATTGGAGAAAGCAGATTATGCAGACTATGTATGTTATTTACTTTTTTGTTATTTCAGAAACTGTTTCACTGCCATAAGGAATTAAACAAATAAATTGTATTGAAAAAAACATAATTATTAATAGTGTTATACTACATTTTCAAACAGGAAAAGCTTAACTAAATGACATTGCATTATAAGGAACTTGAAATAACGATGCAATAAAATTGAATAATTTTATTGAGTTTCTGCCTTGTATTGATACAAGAAATATTTTGTCATGCAGACCTTCACATTGGACATGTTTGCCATATTTTTCAAATTGTGCAACTGTTGGAACTCTTTGAAAACCAGACAGTATTGCACCAGCTTTAATGCATTTCCTAAAAGCAAATTCAACGCCACCAGTTCCTGGCAGCACACAAATATTTGTACCCTGTTCAACATAAAGTAAGATTGCCTCAGATAATTTTTTAAATTGAAATGCAAGATGTATAACAAAAATTATCTTATATCCTTTTATAGCTTCACCTATATTTGCTGTCACTGTACCTATATTTCCTACTGTTACTCTGTTATTTTCGTCTATAACTTCAAGGATACCATCATATTTTTCTGGTTTGCTGGAAAATATATTCAATCTATAACTTTTTGAAGTGCAAATACAGGCAAACTGTGTTCCTATATTACCACCACCATACATAAGATAATTAAAATTATGCACACTACTATAACTGATACTATTTTAATTGCATAACCTTTATCAGCCTGCTCTGAAAATTGATAGTTTTTATTACCAATCTCTTTTAGTCTATACTCTGTTTCCTTATAAATTAATTCTTCAATTAATTCCATTTTAATTTCCTTTCATCAGTCTTTTACATATTTATTTTTCATAAATTTTGTAAAAATGATGTCCTACTCTTTCCTCAACTGGTGGAAATTGCATATAATCGCCAAAATTAAATTTAAGGATTTCATCATAAAATTTTGGTGCTCTTACTAAATTTCCTTCAAATTCTACATCAATAATTTCTTCTATCCATTTTTTCTCAATACATTCTTTTTCAACTAATGCCCAAATTGCACAGCCAACATATTTAGAATCTTCATAAGAATATTTTTTTATAATATTATTTAATTTTTCTCTGTAATAACCTGCCCCCTTTATCTTAGGTAGTATATATGCTACTAAAAGCAACCATTTTTTTATTCCATTATGTAAATTTTTAACTGCGGCAATAGGATTACGCTCCAAACTTCTTGATAAACCTTTAGAATAATTAGTTGATAATTTTACTATATAATTTATTGATAAATTATTATTTCCAATTCCATCATATGGATAAATATCAACAAAAATACCAATATCATATTTAGGTCCATATAGGGTTTCTAATTTAAAACGATCATCACTTATACGAGAAATCATATAAGGACAAAGAGGCTCAGATTGGGGATTCACTATTCTAAATTTTCCTTCTTTTGCATAACATAAAAGAAATTTATTATAATTAACTCGTGTCATACCAATATCAATATCATCATCCCAAGGAATAAANNTTTTTTTATTCCATTATGTAAATTATTAACTGCAATAACAGGATTATTTTCAATACTTCTCGCTAATCCTTTAGAATATCTGCTTGACAATTTTACCATTTTATGTATGGATGACTTGTTATTTCCAAGTCCATCGTATGGATAAACATCAACAAAAATACCTATATCATATTTAGAACCATATTCCGTTTCCAATTTAAACCGATCATCACTTATACGCGAAATCATATAAGGACACTTTGATTCAGATTGTGAATTTATTATCCTGAATTTTCCCTTCTCTTTATAATATAAAAGGAATTTGTTATAATCAGCCCGTGCCATACCAATATCAATATCATCGTCCCAAGGAATA
>DKXQ01000108.1:0-240 GCA_002493085.1 Lachnoclostridium sp. UBA7122 | reverse complement strand
AATATCATCGTCCCAAGGAATAAAACCCTTATGCCTTATTGCTCCAATTAAAGTACCAAAAATAATAAAATATTCAATAAAATTTTCCCTGCAAACTTTATCTATATCCATCAATATTTCCAAAGACTTAAGTTGAATTTCCCTCAAAGATAACTCTCTCAAATTGTCCTCCTTTAAATTTAAAAAATATTATTTTTTAAATATTTTTTCATAAATTTATATTTGTTTTCAAGAAATAAT
>DKXQ01000192.1 GCA_002493085.1 Lachnoclostridium sp. UBA7122 | reverse complement strand
CCTTTAGGGGATGGGTAGTTGACTTTATGCCTCACTTTCATGCCGCCTAAGATAACGGGCTGTGTTTATACTCTCTTGTCTGCTCAAATGCATACGCTGCACGTATTATATTTTTCTCTTTAAAGCAGTCACCTAAAAGCTGCAGTCCTACAGGAAGCCCCTTGCTGTCAGTGCCGCAAGGAACAGTTATGCCTGGAAGCCCTGCAAGATTTGCTGAAATTGTATAAATATCACCAAGGTACATTTTAAGCGGGTCACTTAAACTTTTGCCAAGTTCCGGCGCTGTTGTTGGCGCAGCAGGCCCAAGAATTACATCATATTTTGAAAATGCACTGTCAAATGCTTTCTTTATAAGTGCTTTAGTTTTCAATGCTTTTATATAATAAGCATCATAATATCCTGAACTAAGTACAAATGAGCCAAGCATAATTCTTCTCTTTACTTCTGCACCAAAACCCTCTGAACGTGATTTTTTGTACATATTGTGAAGACCGTTATAGCTGTCTGTGCGGTATCCGTATTTTACACCGTCAAATCTTGCAAGATTTGAACTTGCTTCTGCACATGCAATTATATAATATGCAGGTATTGCATAATCAACAAGACTTAAATCAAATTCTTCAATTACAGCGCCTTTCTTTTCAAGTTCTTTTGCAGCATTAAGGACAGCTTCTTTTACCTCCCTGTCAAGCCCATTGCCAAAGTAATCTTTTGGCAGGCCTATTTTCATTCCTTTTATATCATCCACAAGTGCAGACGTAAAATCATAGTCATCTCTTTTTACAGATGTTGAATCTTTTGGGTCATGTGAAGCAATTATTCCAAGGATTGCAGCACAGTCTGTAACATCTTTTGCCACTGGCCCAATCTGGTCAAGTGATGAGCCGTAAGCTATAAGCCCATAACGTGAAACAGTCCCATAAGTAGGTTTCATGCCTGTTACACCGCAGAATGAACTTGGCTGCCTTATAGAGCCGCCTGTATCTGAACCAAGGGCATATATGCACTCTTCTGCTGCTACAGCAGCACATGAGCCGCCTGATGAACCGCCTGGCACATGGTTTGTATTCCAGGGGTTCTTTGTTGCCCCATAATAAGAAGTTTCCGTTGTGCTTCCCATAGCAAATTCATCCATATTGGTCTTTCCAATGATTACAGCGCCTGCCTTTTCCAGATTAAGGACAGCTTCTGCTGTATATGCAGGTACAAAATTGCCAAGTATCTTAGAACTGCAAGTTGTGAGTATGCCTTTTGTACACATATTATCCTTAATTGCAACAGGCACACCTGCAATAGGGCTTTTAAGTTCCCCTGTATCAATAAGTTTTTGTACCTCTTTTGCACGTTTAAGTGCGCCTTCTTTATCAACAGTAACAAAACTGTTAGTCTTTTCTTCTTTTAAATCTATAGCATCTAAAGCCGCCTGTACCGCTTCTGGTGCAGATACCTCTCTATTCTGGATTTTCTTTCCAAGCCCGGTGGCTGTCAAATTCATCAAAGACATTATTTCCTCCATTCTAACGCTGCCATGAATAGTAACCTTCTGCCTCTCTATCCTGTTATTGTTGTAGGGACGGCCAGACAGTCATCTTTCCTCTCAGGTACATTGGCAAGAGTATCTTCCCTGCCATTCCCATTTACTACCTCGTCTTCACGGAATACATTACTGGCTGGGAAAATATGTGATATGGGTTCTACACCTTCTGTATCAAGCTCATTAAGCTTATCTATATAGTCAAGCATCCTGCCCATATCTTTTTTTGCCTGTTCTTTTTCCCCGCTGTCCAGTTCAAGTTTAGCCAGTATGCCCACATAATTAATAGTTTCATCTGAAATAATATTTGCCATTTCCTGCCTCCTGTCAGCTAAAAAGACCACTAAAGAAATCTTTAACAGCATTAAAAATATTAGCGAAAAAATCCCCTACTTTTTCTGCAAGCCCCTTTGTATCAACTTTACTAAAGTCAATGCCTTTGTCCTTAAGTTTATTATAAATTTCTGATGCCTGTTCTTTTATGGCATTAACATCAATATCAATCTCAGAAACTTTTTTAAGCATTGATGTAAGTTTTTCTACATCATCTTCACCAATATTTATATTAAGGGCATCTGCAGACGATTCAATTGCATCTTTTATATCACTTTCTTCTGAAAGTTCTTCTTCAAAAATCTGCTGTTTGGCAGCAGCTACAAGCTCTACTACTTTGTCATTGTCGCCAATGCTTTCAGCAACTTCTGCAGTCGTTACCAGTTCATCTGTGGCTGTGTCAAGCGTTTCTTCTGAAATTTCTTCACCTGTCATAACTGAATAGGCTTTTATTGCACCTACAAGGGCAGATGTGCCTGATATATTAAACGGTGCTGCTACAGTGACATTGGCATCACTTAATCCCGCTGTTACAAGTGCATTGCAGTACATGCCTGTAGTACAGTAGTTTATATTGTTTGTTGATACAGAAACCCCGCTTCCCTCTTCTGTTTTTACAATCATAACTGATGAAAGCGCTCTTGTACCGATAACTTTTGAATCCAGATAATCATCCAGATAGTCATGCTCATCTGTATTTGTTATCTCGATAGTTTTATAGTCTGCAAGGTCTGCCTCTGTAATGCCAAATGTACTTAAAACTATTGCCTTTTCTGCTGGTTTTAAATCAGCTCCAAACGCAATATACCTGTCATATGCTGTATCTTCATTCTCAACATCAGCCAGTCCGTCTGCGCTGGCTGGCATGGCTGTTGCTCCTGCAGCAGCGCATGCTATAAAGAAAACTGCAAATAAAGTAATCAATTTTTTCATATTAAATCAGCAAAGAAACCCACTGCCTTTAGGCGGTGAAGTGGCAAGGGGGAATTGCGTATTCCCACATAGCCTGT
>DKXQ01000081.1:5251-8866 GCA_002493085.1 Lachnoclostridium sp. UBA7122 | reverse complement strand
ACCAGATTTAAGCACCAGCGGCTTCATATAGCTGCCTTTTGGAAAAATCTTTGAAATCTGCCAGACAATATATTTTCTTGGCAATTTTTAATAAAACCTGGAATACAATTACAAACTATATATAAAATTTATACTATCTCATTTTACCAAGATTTGCATCTGTTGCTTTATACATACGTAACTTTTTTGCGCTTCTCATATTTTTTAAATACTTATTGTATTTTTTCTCACTCACTTTTTTGCCATTAATCTTAAATATAAAACCAGCAGAAGGATTGATAATATCCTTTGCACTATAACTGCAAGAACCTTTTTTGACTAGTTTTCCTTTAGACAAACTTTCAAAAACATATTTTATATCACTCCAGCCACCTCTTTCATATCTTGTAATATATTTATTATTTTTGCCAAAATAGTAACCGCCCCAGGTTCCTCCACCAGTTAAAGATTTCAATAATTCTTTACATTGGCCATTTGCATATGTATATATAACTACGTCTGTACCTCCACACAGCAATAAACTATTTTTATCCTCATCTCTTTTCGCATATTGGACAAAGAGTTCATCTGTGCCATCATGATTTATATCATAATATGTAAAATACATATCTCCTTTTATATAATCTAAACTACTAACTTCAGATTTTAATGAATCTATTATTTTTTCATAAGCCATATGTATATTCTTTTTGCTTGCAGCATTTGTTAAAACTGGTTTTATTATTTCTTTTCCACAAAGCAAAAATACAAGTATTAGCAATACAAATATTTGTCTAAAATTACATCTATAATTTTTCTTTTTGATATATTCCCAATAATTAACAATATACATTTCTTTTCCTCCAGTCATCTTTTATTTACTTTGTTTTCAACGATATTTTGCCAGACCATTTTCCATATGCTGTTTTTGTAAAAAATTTTATGTAAGGTCTTATTTGTACATAATATTTCTTTTTTCTGGACAATTTACTAATTGTTATGCTATTGTTTGGATAACTCTCTATATTTTTTACAGTTACACCTGTCTTAAAACTTTTATCTTTGGAATAGCGTATCTGATAACCTGTAGCATCATTGACAGTTGACCATGACAAATACATTTTTCCTTTTCCAGTATAACAATCAATATAGAAATATCCCTGGGCTAATACTAGTTTTGCTGAATAATCATCTTTATATGAATATCCGCAAATCTTACAGGTATAAAGCCTGTAGCCTTGGGAAAAATAGGTTGCATCAATATATTTATCGTCAAAATCATGGTCACAATTTAGCGGTGTTAAATTATTAACAGATAATTCATAATTTCCATAAAATGTCCCACGATGATCTGAATTTTTACTAACTGTAAGATAATATGTACCAACTGATAATGTCGTTATCTTTGTATAATGTATTTTTTTAGTAGTATTATTCCATAATAAGTTTTCACCAAAAATCTCATTTCCATCTTTATCATATAAAATTATATTTATTATTCCAATTTCAGCGGTGAGATTTATACTTAACGTTTTAGAAGAAGGTAAGGTAAAAGAATAAAAATCATTATCATCATTTATAGCAATCTGTCCTAAATATGTTGTATCTAGCTTTATTGGAGAAGTCTCTCTTATATTATTGTTTATTCCGCCATTTTTTTCTGGAAAACTCTCTTTTGCATTAATAAAATTTAATGTAAAATCATATTTTCCATAAAATGTCCCACGATGATCTGAATGTCTACTAACTGTAAAATAATATGTTCCTCCAGTAATGTGTATATCTGTATCTACAGTAATATTTTCTGTAGTGCTATTCCACGCTGGGTTACTAGAGACTAGTTCATTTCCATCCTCATCATATAAATACCAGTTTACAAATACCATTCTATAGAAAGTCGCTTTTAAATTTATCTTTCCTGAATCATTAAGTACAAATTTAAAAAAGTCTTTCTCATCATTTTGTGCAATCTGGGCAATATATTGTGTTCCATCAGTTGAAACAGTATTTGCTGTATTTATTGTATTGTTAGAGCCTCCGTTTAATTCTGTAAAAGTTTCGTTGGTAGATATAAAGTCTATCTTAAAATTAAACTCACCAATTTTTCCATAAGACTTTTCCACACAAAAATAATATATCCCTTTGGTTAAATAATGTCCTCCGCTTATTGTAATAAGTTCTGATATACTATTCCACTCTAAATGATTAGAGGATAATTCATTCCCATTTTCATCATATAAATATAAATTAATATTCTGCATATGTGCTGTACCACTGATATTAATATATCCAGATGTATCTAACACAATTTTATAATATTGCTTTTCTTCTCCATTTTCTGTAATTATACCATATTGTGTTGTACCAAGTGTATATTTTAGTGCAGAAGGTATTGTTTCAGCTGCAAGTGTACTCTTAGAGCTTAACCCACATAATATAATTAAGATTGTTGTTATAATAAAAATTTTAATCCTTTTCATGGTATTACTATTCCTTTCTTATAATAAATTAGGCATTTGCGGAATGTTGTTTATTTTTAATTTATTATACATTTCGCAATTGCCTATTTTAATATTTAATATTCTGGATTACAGAATCCAAATATGCGTATTTTAGAGGAACGTTGCCAATATTTGCTTTTCTTATAATAAGTATAAGTACGTACTTTACTTGTGCGGCTATGATTACCAGATTTACCACCCATATTACCTTCAGCTAATGTGATACTATTATTATCTTTAGCAATAACTATTGCTGTATGGTCTGGAAGACTGTCGCCTCCATTTTCAATTACAGCTAAATCTCCAATCTGTGGGTCATAAGATGAAATTTCTGTATTTTTCTTTACACGTACACCTTTTTGTGACCATGATGCATAAGAATAATATCTTCCCCGTTTATTATACCATCCTGCCATTATGGATGTTGATGTTTGTTTTGGAACTATACCCAATGCTTTAGATTCTGAATAACCTGACCCAGTCATTGCCTTGTTAGCAATATAAGTTGCATAAGCAACGCACCATGCCTGGGTGGAAGAAAGTCCTGCCCATTTTTGATAGGTAGTACCCTTTGTCCCTATACTTTCCATAGCCAAATTATATATATTATCTTGGATTGTTGTAGATTTATTATCTGTGCTATTTGTATTTACCTCATTTATAGTTACTGTTTTCGTTCCCAGCAATACATCTGAGCCACCGCCAACACTGGCTGCATATACATATATTGTTTTTGTACCTGTTTCGTTTATGTTAATATCACATGAAAATCCATGATAAATTCCTACATTTGGATAAACTTCAGCTACATCTGGACGGTATCCATCAGCTTTAATCTCATACATTGGTGCTCCGCTTCCTGCCTTGCCATCTATATATACCCGGATTTTGAGCTGCTCCCAGGTATTATCTCTGTCAAATGCCCATCCTCCTACAGTAATTTGTTTAGCCGAATTACTTAAAACTGCTTCTAAAACTCCTTGTGGATTATGCCCAGCAGTCTTTATAGTTACTGTTTTTGTCCCAATCAGCGTATCTTTTCCACCACCAATATTGACTGCATATACATATATTGTCTTTGTGCCTGTTTCGTTTATGTTAATGTCGCCAAAAAAGCCATGATAAATCCCTACAT
>DKXQ01000081.1:4578-4901 GCA_002493085.1 Lachnoclostridium sp. UBA7122 | reverse complement strand
TGGACGGTATCCATCAGCTTTAATCTCGTACATTGGTGCTCCGCTTCCTGCTTTACCTCCCACATATACACGGATTTTAAGCTGTTCCCAGGTATTATCTCTGTCAAACGCCCATCCTCTGACAGTAATCTGGTTAACTGCATAACTTGAGATTTCATCTAAATCTCCTTGTGGGTTATTGCCAGCGGCCTTAATTGTTACTGTTTTTGATCCCAGCAGCACATCTTTTCCACCACCAACATTGACTGCATATACATATACTGTCTTTGTGCCTGTTTCGTTTACATTAATGTCATATGAAAAGCCATGATAAATCCCTACAT
>DKXQ01000081.1:2477-4231 GCA_002493085.1 Lachnoclostridium sp. UBA7122 | reverse complement strand
TGGACGGTATCCATCAGCTTTAATTTCATACATTGGTGCTCCGCTTCCTGCTTTGCCTCCTACATATACCCGGATTTTGAGCTGCTCCCAGGTATTATCTCTGTCAAATGCCCATCCTCCTACAGTAATTTGATTAGATGCATTACTTAAAACTGCTTCTAAAACTCCTTGCGGGTTATTGCCAGCAGCTTCTGTAATCGTGTCATATTCTGATATAGCAAAAAAAAGCGTCAAAATAAATGTTACCAAAAATGTCATAATCTTTTTTTTGAAATTGTTTTTCATAATTATACCCCATCTTTCTGAATTGTGAATATCTTCTTTAGAAAGCAGTTTTTTTAATGTTCAATGCATAGATTACAAAATTAAATAACTTCAAAAAAACTAATAATTTTAGAAATCAAGCCCTTGCACTTTTTTATGTTTACACCTCCTTGTATAAGTAATAGCCAATTATTATATAAATAGCTTGGATGATAAAGTACAGTTATCATACCACTTGCCTAATCATTATTATTTTAAATATAAATTTAATATATAATAAATATAAGTTTATATTCTATTATGAATTTATTATAAATAGTTCATTTTATACTTGTATTATTTTTATAGTTGTTATATAATAATTTATGTATTTCAGAAATGGTGCAATAACTGTACTTTATCATCCACTTACCTATGGAAGTTTATATTTTATTTGTTACTTTTCCCTTGCCCATCTTAAAAAGGTCTGGTGTGTTATATTTAAGTATTCTGCTGCTTTTCTTGCAGATAACTTGTTTTCTTTCCAGGCTTTCTTTATGTTTTCAAATTCCGCTGGCCGCTCCATTGGCATCCTGCCAAATTTCACACCTCTTGCTTTTGCTGCTGCAATACCTTCTGCCTGCCGTTGCCTGATAAATGTTCTTTCGGTTTCTGCAACGTAACTTAATAATTGCAATACCATATCACCAATTAAAATACCAGTTAAATCTTTGTCCTGCCTGGTATCTAAAAGAGGCATATCCAATACAACAACACCAACATTCTTTTTCTTTGTGAGAATACGCCATTGTTCTAAAATTTCTTCATAATTGCGCCCTAGCCTGTCAATACTTTTAATTACAAGAATATCATTATCAGTCAAAATTTTTACAAGACGTTTATAATTATCACGCTCAAAATTTTTGCCTGATTGTTTGTCAATGAAAATATTGTTTCTGTGAATTCCAAATTCTTTTAAAGCAGTCATCTGCCGCTCTATATTCTGTTCTTTTGTTGATACTCTTACATATCCATACTCCATAATGCCAGCCTCCAATCTATCGTATTTAAAAATAAACTGTAAGCCAGTCATTATACCATCTTTTGCCTGTTTGTCCATTATGCCCGGTTTATCGGCTATATACAAGGTATTTTGCGCCAATTACACTTAAGATAAAAGGAATTCCCCATAATTTCTTATGTACCCTGCCGCTTTGCTTAAGAAACGTGTTTGGAATTTGCTATTTATTAAATTTACCATCATTTCTATATTTTTTACACTGCGTACCATGTAATTGCATAGGAACCAGAATGTCTTTTGTTCATAATAACTTGTTTCTATATTCCAACGTATCTTGTATAAAAACAGTGGAACGTATTGCGGTCATGCACTTTCAGTCTGGTTCAGAAGTGCATTTTCATACCATGCGTATGAAAAAGTAATATATGCTGGTGATATAGTACTGAAAAGACTCTTGCAATCAAGCCTAAGATATGCTATATTATAGACA
>DKXQ01000081.1:0-2190 GCA_002493085.1 Lachnoclostridium sp. UBA7122 | reverse complement strand
AGCGGGCTGGCCGTTGTAAGAACTTTGAAATTGCCATGCCAGAGTCCATATAATAAAAGATAGCAATGCCACCCATCTGCCAGCCAAAGTACAAGGGTGGCTTTTGCTATGTATGATTACTTACAAAACTTAAAAGGGATAATTATGAAATATGATTGTTTAATAATAGATGATGAAAAACTTCTTGCAGACAGCACAGCGGAGTATTTTAATTTGTTTGGGATAAAAACAGCAGTTGTGTATAGCGCTCCTGAGTGCTGGGATTTTTTCCGCGGACATACAGCAGGACTGCTGCTGCTTGATATTAATCTGGGTGGCAGCAGCGGCTTTAGGCTGTGTAAAGAGCTGCGTGAAAAAACAGATGTTCCAATTTTATTTATTTCTGCAAGAACAAGTGATGATGATAAGATTGTTGCACTTAATATCGGAGGGGACGATTATATCGAAAAACCGTATCCGCTTGCTGTCCTGCTGGCAAAAGTGAAAGTTGTGCTAAAGCGTTCCGGGTGGGGCACACAGGATACAGATACAAAGTATTCTGATGGCAGGCTTACAGTTGACTTTGATGCAAAGCAAGTGTTTGTCCAAGACCAGGCTGTAAAACTGACATCGCTTGAATTTAAACTTTTATCATACCTTATTAAGAATGAAAACAGGGTGGTTTCAAAGCATGAATTATTTGAAAATGTATGGAATGACAGATTTACAGGTGATGGAACACTAAATGTACATATCCGCAAAATAAGGGAAGCTATTGAAGAAAATCCTGGCAGCCCGGAATACATTATCACGGTCTGGGGTGACGGATACAGATTTACTGGAGGCAAACAATGAAAAAACGTACTTTTCTGGTAAGTCTGGCATTTATTTTTCTGGTGGAAATTTTGGCTCTTGTCTTTTTTGGACTTCAGGATACAGATTATACACAAGACGCTGTATTGGTCAATGAAGCAGTACAGTCAGTACAGAACAGCTGGAATACAATAGAAAACTATAAAGACCAGACTCCGCTTGACTATGTTGTAACTGGTCTGGATGGAAGTGTTTTGTTCAGGACAAAGGATGGCCTGGATGAAAATATTAATAAAGCAGTAAAACACAGGGATACAATACTTGACATAGTTCTGGATGGTGCGGCTGTTGGCAAAATTATTATTTATAATGACAGTGACCAGGTTTTTAATGCATCTAAAAGGGCTGTAATAACTGTGCTGTCTTTTGCAATGCTTATACAATGTATCTTTTTTATTGGATATTTCTTATATTTAAACCACACCATAATATTACCTTTTTCTAAACTTAAGGGTTTTGCGGAACGTATTGCAGACGGTAATCTGGATATTCCACTTGATATGGACAGGCAGAATATTTTTGGTGCATTTACAGAGAGCTTTGATATTATGCGCTTTGAACTTAAAAAGGCTAAAATAGCAGAGGCTAAAGCAAATGCAGAGAAAAAGGAACTTATAGCAAAACTCTCCCATGATATAAAAACACCGGTTGCAAGCATTAAGGCTGTATCAGAGGTGGGGCTTGCACTTGCATGTAATGAAAAAATAAGGGAAAGTTATACGCAGATTATCTGCAAGGCAGACCAGATTAATACACTGGTGACAAATTTATTTACAGCATCATTAGAAGAAATTGGCAGGCTTTCTGTTACACCTTCAGATGTGGAGAGTACTGTACTTAAGACACTTCTTGAAAATTCTGACTATCTCTGCTGTACGGCAGTTCCTGCAATTCCTGGATGTATTTTGTATATTGACAAACTCCGGTTACAACAGGTATTTGACAATATTTTCGCCAATTCTTATAAATATGCGGGAACAGGGATAGATGTAACAGTATACAGAAAAGATAATAGCTTGTATGTTGGGATTGAAGATTACGGTGGTGGTGTCAGTGAGGAAGAACTTCCCCTTTTAAAAAAGAAGTTTAAACGTGGAAGCAATATAAAAGACAAGGAAGGAGCGGGGTTAGGGCTTTATATTTCTAATTATTTTATGGAAAAAATGAGTGGAGGGCTTATTGTTGAAAATGGAGACAACGGACTTAAAGTAACAGTAATAATTGCCTTAAGTGGTACGGTTTAAGGAATATTTAAGGATTGCCTAAAGACATTTAAGAGTTGCAAAAGTAGAATAGAACGTGACTAGTAACAAAAATTTAACCTCATCAAGTAAGCCC
>DKXQ01000127.1:21094-21331 GCA_002493085.1 Lachnoclostridium sp. UBA7122 | reverse complement strand
TATAGAAATATATAGGAATATATATTTTTTACTATATAAATATTGAAATATACCAAAAAATTATGTTATAATTACCCAAATATTGATTGGATTTGAGCAAATTTATAAATTGAGGAGATAAAAATTATTATGAAACTAGGAATCGTTGGTCTGCCAAACGTTGGCAAAAGTACATTATTTAATTCATTAACAAAAGCAGGAGCTGAATCCGCCAATTATCCTTTCTGTACTATTGAC
>DKXQ01000127.1:20302-20788 GCA_002493085.1 Lachnoclostridium sp. UBA7122 | reverse complement strand
AATTATCCTTTCTGTACTATTGACCCAAATATAGGGATAGTCCCTGTACCTGATGAAAGGCTTGGAGTGCTTGCCCGTATGCACAATTCAGCAAAGATTGTACCTGCTACAATCGAATTTGTTGATATAGCCGGGCTTGTGAAAGGTGCTTCTAAAGGAGAGGGCCTTGGCAACCAGTTTCTCTCTAATATACGTGAAGTTGATGCAATCATCCATGTAGTACGCTGTTTTGAAGACAGTAATATTGTACATGTTGATGGCAGTATTGACCCGCTACGTGACATTGAAACTATAAATCTTGAACTTTTATTTTCTGACCTTGAAATACTTGAAAGACGCATTGCAAGGCTTGTCAAAGGTGTCAAAGGTGATAAGAGCCTGGTTAAGGAAAAAGAACTTGCAGAAAGCCTTAAGAACCATCTTGAAAACGGCAAACTTGCCAAAAGTTATGAAACTGCTGATGATGAAGAAAAAGAACTGCTTGAA
>DKXQ01000127.1:0-20012 GCA_002493085.1 Lachnoclostridium sp. UBA7122 | reverse complement strand
GATGAAGAAAAAGAACTGCTTGAAAGTTTTAACCTGCTGACATATAAACCTGTTATTTATGCCGCCAATGTAGCAGAAGATGAACTGGCTGATGATGCAGATGGCAATGCCAATGTTAAAGCAGTGCGGGACTATGCAAAGGATGAAGGCTCTGAAGTGTTTGTAATCTGTGCACAGATAGAACAGGAAATTGCAGAGCTGGATGATGAAGAAAGAAAAATGTTTCTTGACGACCTTGGCCTTAAAGAATCCGGACTTGAAAAAATGATACGTGCAAGCTATTCACTCCTTGGCCTTATCAGTTATATAACATCTGGTGAAATAGAAACAAAAGCATGGACAATTAAAAAAGGTACAAAAGCTCCACAGGCAGCCGGCAAGATACACTCAGACTTTGAAAGAGGTTTTATACGTGCAGAAGTTGTTAGTTATGACAACCTTACAGAACAGGGCAGCATGAGCGCTGCAAAAGAAAAGGGTCTTGTGCGTTCTGAGGGCAAGGAATATATAGTACAGGATGGGGATGTTGTATTGTTCCGGTTTAATGTATAGAAAAATGTGCCATACTGGAGGTTAATATGGGAGCAGATATAAGATTTCCACATTTAGGAATAGAAATTGAAAACCTTGGAAAAACCATTTCTATTGGCGGGTTTTCTATAGCCTATTATGGAATAATCATATCACTGGGAATGTTATTTGGCTATTTTATGGCGGCATGGCAGGCAAAAAGGACAGGCCAGAACCAGGAGATATATCTGGACCTTGCTCTTTGGGACATTGTATTTGCAGTTATTGGAGCAAGGTTATATTATGTTATATTCAGCTGGGATTACTACAGCCAGAATTTAGGCGAAATACTAAATATACGTGGTGGCGGTCTTGCTATCTATGGAGGTGTAATAGCAGGTGTAATTACCACACTTGTATTTTCCAAAATTAAAAAAGTTTCTTTTTTCAGGCTTTTAGATACTGCATGTACTGGTCTTCTGACTGGCCAGATAATAGGAAGATGGGGAAACTTTTGTAACAGGGAAGCTTTTGGAGGCTACACAGACAGCCTTTTTGCAATGCAAATCCGGCAGTCAGATGTGAATACATCTTATATAACTGATGAAATGCTTCAGAATATTATAACTGAAGATGGTGCCAGTTATATCCAGGTACATCCAACATTTCTGTATGAATCAGTATGGAATATATGTGTACTTGCTTTTATACTGTTTTATACTAAACACAAAAAATATGACGGACAACTCTTTCTTATATATCTTTTAGGATATGGAACTGGCAGGGTATGGATAGAAGGGTTAAGGACAGACCAGCTTCTCTTTTTTGGGACTGGAATTGCAGTATCACAGGTACTTTCAGGTTTATTAGCCATCTTTGCCTTATGTATCCTTGTATACAAATATATAAAATATAAAAAAAACAGGCCGTCCTGACCTGTTTTTTTGCATTGCTTTTAATATATTAATCTTCCAATATGGAATGTTCCGCTGGCATCTGTATACAGCCAGCGGAACTTATGAAAAAGAAAGGTTATATTTATTATATAATATAAAAAGAAATTTTGCAACATTTTTGATTTATTTTTGCAACATTTTTGACAAAAATATTGTCAGGCTTTCATTCTTCCAATGCTTTCATTTGCTTTTACATAAACTTCTTCTGGTGATACACCTATATCAAATCTGCCATCTTCATAGAGAATCCTGCCAGCTACCATTGTCAGTTTTACATTCTGTTTACTGCCGCTATAAACAATATTTTTGCTGATATTATTAAGTGGCTGCATATTTGGCTGCTGCAGGTCAATTATTATTAAATCTGCATATTTGCCTTTTTCAAGTGTATCGCAGCCAGAAAGCCCCATTGCAAGTGCTCCGCCAGATGTTGCCATATAAAGCACATCATCTGCGTCAACTGCTGATGCATCAGGTATAGAAACTTTCTGTAATGCTGTTGTAAGAAACATCTCCCTGAACATATCAAGGCAGTTATTACTTGCAGGTCCATCTGTTCCTATTGCAAGCCCGATTCCCATATCCAGCATCTTTTTTACAGGGGCTATGCCACTTGCAAGTTTAATATTTGAAGCTGGATTTGTTACAACCCATATATTCTTTTCTTTACATATATCTAAATCCTCATCTGTCATATGTACACAGTGGAAACCCCCTCCGCCATAGTCAAACATTCCAATGCTGTCAAGAAATGCTGTAGGAGTCTTTCCATATCTTCCAATGCACCCATCAACTTCACTTTTTGTTTCTGAATTATGTGTGTACACAGGCGCTTTATATTTGTGTGCAAGCTCTGCCATTTTCTCAAGAGTTTTTCTTTTAGTTGTATATTCTGCATGAAAACCAATCTGGTATGACAAAAGTCCACTATAATTATTATATCGTTTATACTCCTCTTCAATGCCCTCAACAGTCCCGCCAAAATCATTAATACTGCCACACAAAACAGTACGGAAGCCTGTATCCACAGAAGCTCTTGCATTAGCCTCATTTTTCATATACATATCAAAATTAGCTGTAATGCCGCTTGTAAGATATTCCATAATTGCCAGTTTAGAACACCACAAAACATCTTCTTCTGTAAGTTTTGCTTCCATAGGGAAAACCCTGTTATAAAGCCATTCCTGTAACGGAAGGTCATCTGCATATGAACGCAGGAAAGTCATTGCAGAATGTGTATGTGCATCCTTAAAACCTGGCATGACTACATTGCCACATGCATCAATTTCCCTTTCAAACACAGTTTCTCTTAAAAGCTGCTTTGCATCCTCTTTTGTTCCCACAAATGAAATGCGTTCATCTTCAATATGGAGTTCACCCTTTAAAATATCTGTGCCATTTGCCATTGTAATAATTCTTGCATTATATATCCTTATTTTCATTTTTCTTCTTTCTTCCCTTACATTACTAAAATTCCCCGCTTTTATGCTTTAATATAGATAAGCGGGGAATCTGTGTGAACTATGCTTTTTAAAAATATGCCCTAGAAATTGATTTCTTCATCATAGAAACATGCTTTAAGTAACTTTTCCATTTCATCAGGTGTAGGAATTCTTGGGTTAGAGCCTGTACATGCATCAGAAATAGCAAGTTTTGCAACTTCTGGAAGCTTGTCCATGAATTCTTTTTCATCAATTATTCCACCCTCATACTCTTTAATACAGGATGGTATTTCAAGAGAAACATTCATTGACTTGATTTCTGCTATAAGAGCATCAACAAGTTCATCATCTGAAGAACCTTTAAGCCCTATAAATGAAGCTATCTCACCATAACGCTTTGCTGCTTCGCTATTTTTTGCATTATATTTAATGACTTTTGGAAGATACATTGCATTAGCACATCCATGAACAATATGTCCGCCACTATACGCCGCCCCTGTCTTATGTGCCATAGAGTGGACAATGCCAAGCAGTGCATTAGAAAACGCCATTCCAGCAAGGCACTGTGCATTGTGCATGCGGTCACGTGCTTCCATGTCCCCATCAAATGAAGCCTTTAAATCATTATGTATCATCTTTATTGCATGAAGCGCAAGCGGGTCTGTATAATCACAGTGAAGTGTTGAAACATATGCCTCAATAGCATGTGTCATGGCATCCATGCCAGTATGCGCTGTAAGCTTCTTTGGCATCTTTTCTGCCAGTTCTGGGTCAACAATGGCAACATCAGGCGTAATATTAAAATCAGCCAGTGGATATTTAATGCCCTTTTTATAATCAGTAATAACAGAAAAAGCTGTCACCTCTGTAGCTGTTCCTGATGTAGAAGGAATTGCACAGAATTTTGCCTTAGTTCTTAATGTTGGAAAATTAAAAGGAGTAATTAAATCCTCAAATGTAGTTTCAGGATACTCATAAAAAGCCCACATTGCTTTAGCAGCATCAATAGGTGAACCCCCACCCATAGAAATAATCCAGTCAGGTTCAAATTCACGCATCTTTTCAGCGCCTCTCATAACAGTGTCCACACTTGGGTCAGGCTCAACATTTTCAAAAAGTTCAACCTCCATGCCTGCTTCTTTTAAATAACTGACTGCTTTGTCAAGAAAACCAAAGCGCTTCATAGAGCCACCACCGACAACTAAAATGGCTTTCTTGCCTTTTAAATTTTTAAGTTCTTCAAGAGAACCTTTTCCATGATATAAATCTCTTGGTAACGTAAATCTTGCCATTACAATCCTCCTAATAAAAATATGTTTAACGGTAATTTCTTTCGCAACAATAGTCTTATTATATCTGTATATATCCCATTTGTCAACTTCTACAGATTTAAATTTCCTAAAGCCTGCTGGCTGGAATGTTTATAATAACTTTAGCACCAGGACGTTTATCCAAATTTATAAGTACAAGGCTTCCTCTGTGCTGTTTTACAACATTATCTGCAAAATAAAGTCCTATGCCGTAGTGTGTCTTTGTACTGCGGCTGCTGTCATCCATGTAAAATTGCATTTTTGCATACTTGAGTGCTTCATTGCTAAAACCCTGCCCCATATCACTAATTGCAAAAACCGTGTTTTTGTCTTTATCATAAATTTCACATGTTATTGTGCTCCCCTGTGGTGAATATTCTGCTGCATTTAATAAAATATTAAGAATTGCTCTTTCTAACAGACTTTTGTCTATATAAAACTTTTCCCTGCTGCAGTTGTACTTCCACTTAAGATTAATATTGTTTATAAGACACAGTCCCTCCGCCTGTTCCTTTATATTTTGTGCAAAGCTGGCGATGCCAGTTTCTTTAAATTCCGGGTTTGCAATACTGTCTGATTTTGTAATTTCTATAAGCATTTTTATATAATCCTGCATCTTAAGTGTATTTTCTTCAATATAATTTATATATCCAGCCTGTTCTTCTGTAGGATTTGTATCATATAGCAGTTCTGCATTGCCTCTTACAATGGAAAGAGGAGTTTTTAAGTCATGTGATAAAGCAGAAATCTGTTCTTTGCGCATCTGTTCTGCTTTCCACTGGTTTTCTAGTGAATGTTTTAGTGTACTGCGCATCTTATCCATTGCAGCTAATACATTATTTATTTCTTTAATATTAGTTGTTCCCACAGTAAAACCAAGGTTCTGGTTCTGTATTTTTTGTGCAGTTACAATAATTGGTGTAAGCTTGTTTTTCAATATATAGCCAAAACGGGCAGATATGGCAATTACACTTGCCAGAACTGATGCAACGATAATAATTGAAAGCAATGTCTGCGGCGGCAGAAGATATTTTCTTAAAAAACAGGATGCATACTGTGGAATAATCCTATAACGCAGTACACAATATTCATTCTTACGCTCTATAACTTTGTAGAAAATTGCGAAATAACTAAAAAATTCCCCATTAACGGCATCCCATGCTTCTTTTGTATACTCTTCAGACACTTATCTGGAGCATCTGGTGTTGTAAACATATTATAATAATGGATTTTGCCATCTTTTTTCATTCCAAGATAGCATAAAACTGCTAACATGGCCGGCAGCAACAGTGTGTACCAGAAATTCCATGCCCCATAAGAAAAATAGCTGCCGCCCATCAGACATAAGACAAGGATAAGTGTAAACACTGGAAAAATAACAGGCAAAAATTTTTCAAAGGTGTGGCACATCTTTAAACGCTCAGCTTTAAGAATATTTAACATATCAACACTCCCCTCCTGCCTCCAGTGCTATCTGCATAAACAACTGTTCCAGATTTTGTCCAGGCTTTATCTTGCCACTGTATCCTAAAACACCACCCATAATAATCCCTATATGGTCTGCAGTCATTTCAACTTCACTTAAAATATGGCTTGATAAAACTACGGTAATCCCTTTTTCTGGCAACGACTTTATAAGTGACCTGAGTTCCTGTATGCCAAAAGGGTCAAGACCATTTACTGGCTCATCCAGTATAAGAAGTTCTGGCTTATTTAAAAGTGCCATTGCAATGCCAAGCCGCTGTTTCATGCCCATTGAAAACTTCCCTGTCCTTTTCTTTCCTGTATCTGTCAGATTTACAATTTCCAAAGCCTCATCAACATATGAATTTGGCAATCCGAGCATAGTCCTCCGGACTTCCAGGTTTTCCCTTGCATCCAGATTTCCATAAAGTGGCGGTGATTCAATTAATGCACCAACTTTGTATAAATCCCTGCGGCTCCATCTATGCCCGTCAAATTCCACCACTCCGGAATCAGGACGAAGCAAACCAGCCACTATCTTTAAAAATGTTGACTTGCCAGCTCCATTTGGTCCTAAAAGACCATACACAGAATTCCTTCTGATTTCAAGCGAAACATTGTTTACTGCCATCTGCCCTTTAAAGCTTTTAGAGAGCGCAGTTATCCTTAAAATTATATCCATATTAAAAATATCCTTTCTACTTGTTAATAGTAAAAAGGATATCATATAATTTTAAATATTTTATAAAGAACGGTTAAAAAACCTGTTTAACCTCATCAAGTACGCCTGCCCTGTTTTACATCAGGTTTGTAAACTTTATATTTCATAAGAAATATTAAAATTACAGCTTGCGTGAAATATATAAACATGTTATTCTTCTATGAAATAAATTTTTAAGGAGGCAATTTGTTATGTGTACCGCAGCAACTTATAATACAAATGATTTTTATTTTGGACGTACTCTTGATTACACATATTCATATGTTGAAGAAGTCACAGTAACCCCACGCAATTACCCGCTTCATTTTTACAAAGAAGACAGTATAGAATCACACTATGCTGTTATTGGCATGGCATATGTAGCAGATAATTATCCGCTTTATTATGATGCCTGCAATGAAAATGGACTCTGCATGGCTGGACTGAACTTTCCAGGCAACGCTGTTTACAGAGAAGAAATCCAGGGTATGCACAATATTGCACAGTTTGAATTTATATTGTGGATACTGGGACAGTGCAGTTCAGTAGAAGAAGCTAAAAAACTGCTCTTAAAAACTAATATCACAAATAAACCATATAATAATAATCTGCCTGTAGCAGAGCTGCACTGGATAATCTCAGATAAGAACAGCTCTATTACTGCAGAACCCACAGTTGATGGTCTTAAAGTCTATGACAACCCTGTAGGCATACTTACTAATAATCCGCCATTTAATGAACAGATGTCAAACCTGAATAACTTTATAGCATTGTCACCAGAACAGCCTAAAAACTGTTTTTCAGATAAGATAGACTTACACACTTACAGCAGGGGAATGGGCGCACTGGGGCTTCCAGGAGATTTATCATCACAATCACGCTTTGTCAGGGCATCATTTGTAAAGTTAAATTCCAAATCTAGCAGCTCAGAGAGTGAAAGTGTAAGCCAGTTTTTTCATATTCTGGGCTCTGTAGACCAGCAGCGTGGATGCTGTAAATGTGAAGATGGAAAATATGAGATTACGATTTACACCTCATGCTGTAATGCAGATAAGGGCATATACTACTATACAACGTATGAAAACCACCAGATTTCAGCAGTAAAAATGTACAATGAAAATCTGGATGGAAAAACAATAATAAGATATCCTCTTATTAAAGGAGAACAGATAAAATTCCAGAATTAGTGGTTTGTAAATGCACTATTGTATTTTTTGAATGTAAGTTTCTATAATGAAAAAACTGGTGTATGGAATGGAGTAACAGACCCATCCTCTTATGCTTTCTCCGACGAGGACAGCGTTGTTTAATAAGCCATAATGACATCCCTATTGACAAGTGCCAGGACGCTGCTGCCACAGTGGAAAATAAGACCAAAATTTAATATATATATGGACTCTGGCATGGTAATTAGCCAGAGCCATATTTTATCCTGCTTTACTTATGGGTCAATTCCTGTAACCGAGTTTATCCCATAGTATCCTGCTAAAGCCTGGTTAATCCAATAACTGCTGTCTTCTTTAATATCAGACAGTCCGCTTAATGCATCATGTTTTGACCGGAATGGATATTTATAAGAAATAACTGGTACAGATATATCCATATTTCCTGATGCCTTTTGTTCTAAAATATATTTTCCGCGCTGGATGGACTGCGTGTGTATTTCATATGAGCACAGTGCCGTATCAGCTATTGATACAAGACAGAAAATACATCCACAAACAGTTATAATAGATGAGATTGCTTTAACTGGACCAGTTCTTTTATTTTCCTTTTCTGATATTTTTTCTTTTCCATCTGCACTGGCAAAAATTATTCCTGCCGCAGCCACTGCATATACTGTAGATATAAACCATGCACGTTCTGCGATAGATGGTGCTGCAATAAGACAAAAAGCTGATAAAATTGATGCAATATAATAAAAATATGACTGCATTATTTCACTGTGTTTTATAAAAATGATTTTTTTATAACTGCACCATATAAGCACCAGTATTACTGCAAATATGCCAAGCCCGAAAAATATCCAGTAATATCCTGCAATAAAACATTTAAAAACCAGTCCCAGACTTTCTTCAGCCTCTGCCCTGGAACTGTTTCCTGGTGCAAAAAAAAGCACTGCAAATCCAATAAGACATCCAATATACAGGCTTACTACTGCAGGACGGACTGGTATCTTATTTTCCTTGTTTTTATGAAAATAAAGTATATAAAGCGTTAAAATGACAATCATTCCCGCACTTATATTTTCCATACCTATACCTGCTACAGCTCCAAAAGGCAGGGCTGGCAAAACCCACCAGATGCTTTTAAAACATCTGCCTTTTTCTAATGTATATTTGCGGAACACTAAAAGTACAAGCAGTGCAAAAATAGCTGGATATAAGTAGTTAGCTGAACCAGAAGTCCAGAACATAACCTGTCCATAGTCAGGGACAAACAGCCATATAAATATATTTACCAGAAAGAATAATTTCAAGTTTGGTTTTTTTCCAAGATTGCAAATCTTATATACTAAATACACAAATAATATATATGCTAATGAATTTAATAAATCAAAAACTACTGGTGGCATAGCATTTAAAACCACTGTTAACAAATATCCCAGAATCCTTCCGCCCCATGACTGGTAAAAAGCTGCTGCCGACCGTATAAAAGCAGATAAGCTGTCTATCTTTTCACCTGAATCAAATCCTAAGCGTCTTATATAAGAAAAATCATCCGCCAGTGCAGGCGTAAAATAATTTATAATAAAAAAGGCTATATAGATAACAGAAAAGCTTATTATCCATTTGCCCCCCCCCGCCAGCTTTTTCTTTTTGTCCATTTTACAAACCTCTTTCCATAAGTATAAGTATATTTCTGTTAAGTATTCCAAGTTCATTATGATGCAGAGGAAAGCCGCCAATCTGCAGCGCCTGTATATAAAGTATTTCTACAAGTAATTTCAGGTCTGCTTCATCTTCCTGCTGTACAAGTTTTTTTACAAGCGGGTTTTCATAGTTAAAGTATAATGTAGCTGCTGTAACACCGTCAATGTCTTCTGCAAATGCATCCAGCATGCTGTAAAACATTTTATCAGCAGTGGCACGCACCGATGCAATCTGCCGTTTCAATAAAATTTTTTCATCCATAAGGTAAAATACTGGCTGGTTTGCTGGTGAAAACTGTTTTATTTCTGCACAGCAGTCATATTTTTTTAAAATGCGGTTTGCTGCCTTAATAAAATCAAATGTTTCATCCTGGCTGTCTGGTGATAATTCTTTCATTAAGTCCTCTATATTCCAGTCTTCTACTGCTGTTACTTCAAGACCATATACTTCGCCTAATCTGGTAAGAATTTCAAGTGAATAAACATATGCGGTATTGATAAGCCTCTTGTCCTGCGCAAAGAAAAGCTGTGAAAGCTGCTTGTATTTTGATTCAGAAGGTGCATAAATTAATGGTTCATTACTTGTTCTTAATGCATAACCTGTATATGTTCCCCTTGTTGTCTCAAATTTGCAATGGTCTGCAATAATTTTAAAAAGTTTAGGTGATGCGAGTGCAAGTGGCATAAGTGAAAGTTCGTGTATTGAAAAAAATCTGTTAAATGATTCTGGATTTGTTTCTGCAAGGTCTTCTATGTATTCTATAAGTATGTCTTCTATGGCTTCCCTTGCTTTTAACAAGACTTCATCAACATAAAATCCTTCCCTTGAAGCAGTGGGCCGCAAATCCATTGCATTAACTATGCATTTTGTAAATACTGCCCAGTCTGGAACCAGGTTATCACCTTTTTCTGTAAGCAGCATATTTTTAAGATAAATACGGTGGCTGTTTTTTGCTGTAGGCTGTACTGCATGATTCAGTATATATGCAACACCTGATACATTGCCTTCTTTTGAATAAAATGGCACACAGTCAAAAAACTTTGAACCAGCGTTTGCCAGCATATTACTGTCTGGTTCTGCAAACATCATATTTCCAAAAAGCATAAGTTCATTTTTATTAGTTTCTCTTCCTTCCCATGGAAGGTATACAGGATTAATCTGTTCTTCTGTATTGTCTTGCTTTATTATTACTGGGAAAGGAAGCAACATCCCATAATATATAACAAGTCTTTTAATTGTTTCCTTTGTAAAATAATCTTCCATGCCAGGTTTTGCAGTTAGTATAACCTGTGTACCGCTTTTTTCATTAAAACTTGTAATGTCACTTTCATCTTTGTGGCTGGTTATATTGTATATGCCATTTGGTTTTCCACACCATTCAAGCACAGGTGCATCCACACTGCAGCATGACTTTGTATACATTCTTATCTCATCAGAAACCATAAAGCATGATAAAAGCCCTATGCCAAATCTTCCTATATAATCAGTCTGTATTCTGCCATCTTTAAGGTTTTTCTTAGAAGACTCACCTATAATTGCAAGAAACTGGTGTATTTCATTTTCTGTAAGCCCTAAACCATTATCTGTAAAAACCAGTTGTTTTCCCTCTTCTATTTCCAGTGTAATTAAGCCCTCCACATCCAGGTCCTGGCTGTAGCTTTTCTTTGCATTAATAGCATCAACACTATTTTGCAAAAGTTCCCTGATATAAACATCAGGGCTGCTGTAAAGATGGTCAGACAGAATCTCTATCATTCCACCCAGATTTACTTTAAAACGGAAATCTTCCATAAATTTTATTCTCCCTGTTGTACAGTTTTATTTGCTTTTTTAAGTGTATCTTCAAAGTCATTTATAAAATGGTCTGTGCCATTTCTTTTGTCAAACTTTAATGCAGCCGTTTTTGCTTTATCATAATAATAGTCAAATAAATCATTAATTTTATATGTATCATCTTCATTATATAGTGGAAATGATTTATCTAATCCAAGTTTTACGGTTTTTCTTTTTCTATTTAATCCATATATCTTCCAGAAACAACATATATTTTTTGCTTCATTATACTGGTCTCTTGGATTTCTGTCTTCATGCCATTCTTTCCAGTGGTCTTTATAAATCCTTAAAGCTTTGGCTAAATTTATATATGCATAACAGTATAAAATATCATCCCAGTTATTACATTCATTCTCAGCATCTGAATTCCGCACTATAAGTTTTGAAATTTCTGCGGCTTTTTCAAAGTTATTATGTCTGATGTAATAATCCATGTAGTCTTCCTTCATTGCAAGCCATGCTTTTTTGTCATTGTTACATGTCAGTTTAAAGTTTTCAATATCCTCAGACAGTTTTAAGGCTTTATCTAGATTATCTTTATTAAGATAATAATTAATCTCTGAATTTCTTTCGCATGCCCTGCAGTCACAGTTTAAATCACGTGGCAGTTTCTTAAACATATGGAAAGCTTTTTCTGACTTTTCCATTTCCCCGGAAATTTTATAAAAATTATACATAGCCCTGTAATATGGTCTTAAATTGTAACCGTATTTTAGGGAACGCCTCTTATAATCTTCAAAAAAATTCATGCAGTCTTCCATAGGAATCTGGTAAAAATCTTTACAATCGTGGATTATCCATTTATATATCCATATAATATGGTCTCCTGCATCATCAAAATTTGTATCAAAGCATGTAGATGGTATATCAGGATGCTTGTCTATAATAGCTAAAATTTCTGGAAATATAATCATCATATCCATACAATCCCCATGAAAAGCTGATTCATGGCAGAGTTCTTCACGGAAGTAAATCATAAATGGCAAATCACTGTTATCGTCGGATTTTTTGATGGCACTGCGTATTGCTTCTGTCTTTGCTTTCCCATGGGGAAGCCTGTCATAAGCATTTTTAATTTTAACTGGGTCATATACATTCTCCATCTGTCCCACCCCCAATTATTTGTTCCATTCCAAACTTTTGTACTTCCAGCCCGCATTTATCATAAAATTTCATCGCACCTTCATTGCATGCCCAGACATTTAATGTAACATTATAACATCCGCTCTGTTTTGCAATGCCAAGCACATAATTGTATATTGCCAGACCGGTTTTTTTCCCTCTTGCACTTTCTGTCACACATAAATCATCTATATACAGTGTTTTTATATTAGTCATTGAACTGGTTTCATGCTGTTTAAATATACAGAATACATACCCATATATTTTGCTGTCTTCTGTTGCAACATATATGGGTTTACTATTGTCTTCTAATATATGTAATAACTCCTCTGTTGTATATTTCTTTCCGCCAGGTTTAAAGATATCAGGTCTTTTATCTGAATGAACTTTCTGTACTTGGTATAATAGTTCTTCTATCTGTGGAATATCTTGTTTTACTGCCTTTCTTATCACCATTTTAAGCCCTCCTAAAAGGGACCAGATACCAGCAAATTGCAGGATATCTGGTCCGTCACTAGTTTAAATATGGCTGGGATTACTCGTATAGTGGATATTTGTCTGTCAATGATTTTACAATTTCTGCTGCTTTTGCCCTGTTTCCTTCTGGGTCAGCGATAACCATTGCTATTGCTTCTGCTACTTTATCTGTGTCATCTGTATTAAATCCTCTTGTTGTAATTGCCGCTGTGCCAAGACGTATGCCACTTGTAACAAATGGAGACTGTGGGTCATTTGGTATTGTATTTTTATTACATGTAATATGTGCATCATCAAGCCACTTTTCAACTTCTTTGCCTGTAAGCCCTTTATCAGCAAGGTCTACAAGCATAAGATGGTTATCTGTGCCTCCTGAAACTATCTTTATGCCTCTGTCCTGAAGCCCTTTACAAAGTGCCTGTGCGTTTTCAATAATATTTTTGCCATATTCCTTAAATGAAGGTTCAAGTGCTTCTTTAAAACATACTGCCTTTGCTGCAATAACATGCATAAGCGGACCGCCCTGTATTCCAGGGAACAATGCTTTATTAAGTTTATGTTCTTCTGCAAATTCCCTGCTTGAAAGAATCATTCCCCCACGTGGGCCACGGAGTGTCTTATGTGTAGTAGTTGTAGTTACATGTGCATATGGAATCGGGCTTTCATGATATCCAGCAGCGACAAGCCCTGCAATATGCGCCATATCAACAAGAAGATAAGCACCCACACTGTCCGCAATTTCACGGAAGCGCTTAAAGTCAATTTTGCGTGCATATGCACTTGCACCTGCTATAATTAACTTTGGCCTGCACTCTTTTGCAATTTTTTCTACTTCACCATAATCAATAAATCCCTCATCATTTACCCCATAGTGGACACAATTAAAATATTTGCCTGAAAGGTTTACAGGGCTTCCATGTGTCAGATGTCCACCGTGGTCAAGATTCATGCCCATAAATGTATCACCGGGCTCCATCAGTGCAAAAAATACAGTCATATTTGCCTGTGCGCCTGAGTGTGGCTGTACATTGGCATATGTGCAGTTAAAAAGTTTCATTGCCCTGTCTCTTGCCAGGTCTTCAGCAATATCTACATACTGGCAGCCGCCATAATACCTCTTGCCTGGATATCCCTCTGCGTATTTATTAGTAAGGGTGCTTCCCATAGCTGCCATAACTGCCTTGCTTACAAGGTTTTCAGAAGCAATAAGTTCAATATTGTCTCTCTGTCTGCCTGTCTCCTGTTCTATAGCTTTTGCCACTTCCGGGTCAAAATTTTTAACTTCGTCAAATGAATACATGATTTCCCTCCTGATAGTTTTTAGTTTTTATATTATTCTTCTATTTTATCAATAGCTTTACCTATATCACTGCGCATATATTTATTATCAAATTCTATCCACTCTGCTGCCTTATATGCGTTTGTCCTTGCTTCTTTAAGTGTTGCGCCTTTTGCCGTGATTCCAAGAACCCTTCCGCCATTTGTCACAATGCCTTCATCTGTTTTCTTAGTACCTGCATGGAATACATAATAGCCTTCTTTTCCACTAAAGTTTTCAAGGCCTGTTATAAGCTTGCCCTTTTCATAGTGTTCAGGATAGCCTTCTGATGCAAGTACAACACATACAGCAGCATTATCTTCAAATTCAAGGTCTATGGTATCCAGTTTTCCATCTATACATGCATCAATTACATCTAATATGTCATTCTTCATGCGTGGAAGTACAACTTGTGCTTCAGGGTCTCCAAACCTTGCATTGTACTCCAGTACACGTGGACCCTCTTCTGTCAGCATAAGGCCTACAAAGAGTATCCCTGTAAAATCCCTTCCCTCTGCTTTCATAGCGTCCATTGTAGGCTGGTAAATCTTTTCTTCACAGAACTTCTGTACTTCTTCAGTATAAAACGGGCTTGGTGAAAATGTGCCCATGCCACCTGTATTAAGCCCCATGTCGCCATCTTTTGCACGTTTATGGTCCTGTGCGCTTGTCATAGGCTTTATATGTGTTCCATCACAAAAACACAGTACAGAAGCTTCCTGGCCTGTTATAAAGTCTTCAATTACAATTTTATCACCTGCATCACCAAACTGTTTATCAAGCATAATTGTTGTAACCCCGGCTTCTGCTTCCTGAAGGCTGTTGCATATTAAAACTCCTTTGCCAAGCGCCAGCCCGTCTGCTTTTAACACAATTGGAAATGCTACATTTTCCAGATATAAAAGAGCTTCTTCTGGTGAAGTGAATGTTTCATAATGGCATGTAGGGATATTATACTTTTTCATAAGGTCTTTTGAAAAACTTTTAGAGCCTTCGATTATTGCTGCATTTTTACGTGGACCAAATACCCTTAACCCACGTTCTTCAAATACATCTACAATGCCGCCAACAAGTGGGTCATCCATGCCAATTATTGTAAGGTCTATTTCATTATCCTGTGCAAAATCTGCAAGCTTGTCAAATTCCATTGCAGATATATTAATACACTCTGCAATTCCTTCTATGCCCCCGTTGCCTGGAGCACAGTAAATCTTATCCACCCTTTTGCTCTGTGAAACACTCCATGCAATAGCATGCTCACGTCCACCACTTCCAACTATTAAAACTTTCATTGTTTTAAGCCTCCTCTGCTTGATAAAGGTAAAACACTGTCACTGTCCTGCCTGATATGTACAATATTATCTTCTATATATACCCTTCCCTCACCAATAAGGTTAATGGCTTCTGGAAGTATTTTCCACTCTGCCTGTTCCATTACACGCTTCTGAAGGACTTCCGGCGTATCTCCTTCATATACATTTACAGCCTTTTGTAAAATAATTGGTCCATGGTCTGCTTCTTCATCTACAAAGTGCACAGTAGCCCCTGTAACCTTATTGCCCGCTGCAAGTACGCTTTCATGGACTTTAAGCCCATAATATCCCATTCCACAGTGCGCTGGAATAAGTGATGGATGTATATTTATAATACGGTTTCTGTATTCCTTAATAATTCCATCTGGAACAACAACAAGATAGCCGGCAAATACTACAAGACTTACATCATACTCCTTAAGTGTGCCTGTCATGGCAGCAGCAAACTGTTCTTTATCTGCATATTCCTTTGGATTTATGCAGATGCCAGGAATACCTGCCATTCTTGCGCGTTCAAGTGCAAATGCACTGGCCTTATTGCTGATAACCACAGCTATTTCTGTATTTTTAACAGTACCATCTGCTATACTGTCAATAATTGCCTGGAGGTTTGTCCCTCCGCCAGAAACACATACAGCAATCTTTTGCATAATAATACCATGCCTTTCTGCTTATTACTTATAATAATGTCACACCTTTTTTTCCTTCTGTTATCCTGCCAGCGGCAAAGGCTTTCTGGCCTGAACTGTTGATAAGGCTTACTGCTTTGTCTGCATCAGCTTCACTAACTGTAATCATCATGCCTATGCCCATATTAAATGTATTATACATTATATCTCTTGGAATATCACCATCTTTTGCAAGCATGCCAAATACAGGAGGAACTTCATAGCAGCCAGTTTCTATCTCTGCATGTATGCCCTCATGAAGCATGCGTGGTATATTTTCATAAAATCCCCCGCCTGTAATATGGCAGCATCCCTTTATGTTAATGCCACTTTCTTTAACAGCACGCAGTGCACTGACATATATAATAGTAGGTGTAAGCAGGACTTCGCCAAGGCTTTTTCCGCCAAGTGATTCATATGTCCTGCAAAGGCTTTCCTTTCTGGTATCAAATACTTTTCTCACAAGTGAAAAGCCATTACTGTGCAATCCTGATGATGCAATTCCTATAATTATATCACCTGGTTTTATGTTTTCTCCAGTAACCATATTTTTACGGTCAGCAATGCCAACGGCAAAACCTGCAAGGTCATACTCATCTGCCGGATAAAATCCAGGCATTTCAGCAGTCTCACCACCAATAAGCGCAGCGCCTGCCTGCCTGCACCCATCTGCAACACCGCTTACAATATCAGCAATCTTTTCAGGTTTATTTCTGCCACATGCTATATAATCAAGAAAAAATAATGGTTCACCCCCTGCACACGCAATATCATTTACACACATTGCAACACAGTCAATGCCAACAGTATCATGCTTGTCCATCTTAAAAGCAAGCTTAAGCTTAGTGCCTACCCCGTCTGTACCTGATACAAGTACAGGCTCTTCCATATTTTTGAACGGCTCCAGCGAAAACGCGCCTGAAAAGCCGCCAATCCCTGTAAGAACCCCGCTGCGCATAGTACTTTCTATATGCTTTTTCATAAGTTCAACAGCTTTGTAACCCGCTTCAATGTCTACACCTGCATTTTTGTAATCCATTACTGCCTCCATTCTGCCTGTAAAAGGTCATTATGTTTTTGCCAAAATCTACTTAATTGTACCATAAACAAATCAATTTGTCATTCGCAAAAATAATTTTTTAAAACTATATAATTACTTGATTTTAGTATCTGCTATGCTAGCTTAAAAAATTGCAATTTTAAGCAAATAAAAGCTTAAAAAAACTAATTATAACTTGATTTTTTATTAAATATAAGTATAATTTTATCTATGATACAGTTTGGAATATGCAGCCAGCCACTGCAGTAAATGTAAAAAACAGAATGGGGTATAGTAAATGAAGATTGCAGTTTGTGATAATAATGCCATGTGTATTAATACAATACAAACCTACTTAAATACAATAAGCAAATCACATATAGAGTGTGATGTATACTTTTGTGGCGAAAAATTAATTTCGGCATATAGAATGGATGCGAAACGGTATGATGTTATTTTTATTGATATAAAAATGGAGAAACTTAATGGCATAGAAACTGTAAACCTTATCAGAGAACTTGATGAACATGTAATTATTGTAATTATCACTGGTAATACAGAGTATATGCAGAAAAGTTTTAAATGCGCACCATTCCGGTTTTTAATAAAGCCAGTAGATTTTGAAGAATTTAGAACTGTATTTTATGATATATGCCAAAAGTTATCCAAAAGGCGTAAAGTATTTACATTTAATGAGAATAAAGCAAAGATAAGGCTATATTGCGATGATATTATTTATTGTGAAAGCAAAGACCACTGGACATGGATTTATACAAAAGAAAAACACTATAAAATATACAAATCCCTAACTGATATTTATGGATTACTGGACCAGGAAATGCTGTACAGGGTACATAAATCATTTATTATCAATTTTTTATATATAAAATATATAAAAGGAAATATGGTTACATTATATCATTGTGACAAAACAATTCCAATCAGCCGTTCCTATCGGAAAAAAATACTTGAGGAATATACGGATTTTATTGAAAGGAATTTATATGTATGACTGTTAGTAGATTTATTATGATGAAAAATGTAATTTTCGTTGGCTACATTGCTGTTTACGATATTAAGCAAAAATTCCAGAATATTGTGCTATAATAATATCACAGTGAAAACAGTACCAGAAATTTAGTATTTTTATTTGTGCATTTAAAATGGCTATTATTTTATTAATAACTGTTATTATTTGCAAATTTATCAAGAAAGGAGAGGGAAAATGAAAAATAAATTTCTGCAAATATTTCCTGTGTTCTTCCATATTATTCCAAAAGGAGGGTTTTTTATGAAAAAGCTTAACAAAATCTTAGCAATAACAGCTTTCATGACATTGCTGTTACCAGCCAGATGTGTAAATGCAAGCACAAATAGTATTGAAGACATTGGCACATCGCTAATGAATACTTTGCTGGAAAGACGGTATGAGTCATACAGGGACGGCTCTGTCTGTGATACTTCAGATATTATGACTGACAGTGAAAGCAATGAGTTCTATAATTATTTTGCGGAGTGGGAATCAAGAAAACGGGCAGCACTTGGTGAATCCTGGATAAAGTATAAGTATGACCTTGCCCTAACAGAAACCGATGGAAATACTTTAAAATTTACCAATTCAGTAAGTTACTGGATTGCCAGTACTAGTTCCGAATTAGGAAAGTATGGTATCGAATATGAAATTACTATCGGCAAAACAGGCAAAGACTATTATATAACTTCTATTAATACAACTGATGATGATGAGTTTGAGCACTTACTTGAATTTACAATTAACGAAGAAAGTAAACTCAAAAATTCAAAAGCACGGACAATATCTGAGTATGTAGATAAACTGGTAGATAATGCCTATAAGACTAAAGCTAAACTTGACTTAGTAGCAAGCAACGATAAAAAGACCATTAAAGAAGATGCTGTTGAAAAAGATGTTTCCGAGGAAGATAATTCCATTATGCCATTAAGTACAGCATATTCATATTTAAATTGGTTTATTGGGTCTGGCGGTGTGAAAACTGTATGGGAAAACGCCTATAAATTATGGCATTTCTTAAATTTAAAGATATGATAATTTTCCAAAACGGGCAAAAATTGCGCTAAAGCATGTCATACCTCTGCTTTAGCGCTACTATCAATAGTCTGTGCTGTTAATAACGCAAAACTGCTTATTAACCCTGGTTTTCTGCAAGCTTTTCTGCAAATTTGTGCATAGCTTCTGAGACTTTTATCTGCTGTGGACAGACTGCTTCACAGCTGCGGCATCCTATACATGCTGATGGACGCTTTTCTTCTGGCATTGCCATAATAGCCATTGGTGCTAAAAACCCACCGCCAGTAAAATTATGTTCGTTGTAAAGCCCGATAAGCCCAGGTATGTCAAGTCCTTTTGGACAGTGGCTCACACAGTAATGGCAGGCTGTGCATGGAAGGCTGTTATTCAGCATGCCGTCTGCAATATCTAGTAATGCTTTCATTTCTTCATCAGATAATGGCTTGTCAGTTTCAAATGTCTTTATATTATCCTGTAACTGTTCAAAGTCTGACATGCCTGAAAGCACCATTGTCACATCTGGCAAAGCTTGTAAAAAGCGGAACGCCCATGCTGGAATCCCCTCATCAGGACGTATATTTTTTAACTTTTCTTCTGCATCTTCTGGCAGCTTTGCAAGCTTTCCACCGCGCAGCGGCTCCATTACCCACACTGGTATATTATATTTTTTCAGCAGTTCCACTTTAGCTTTTGCATCCTGGAATGACCAGTCAATATAATTTAATTGTATCTGGCAGAATTCCATCTTCTCACCATATGCTTTAAGAAAACGCTCCATTACCTCACAGCTCCCATGGGCAGAAAAACCAAGATGGCGTATACGTCCGTTTTCTTTTTGCTTTAACAAGTATTCATATATGCCATACTTTTTATCAAGATAAGCATCGATATTCATCTCGCATACATTGTGAAATAAATAAAAATCTGCTTGTGTCAAGTA
>DKXQ01000111.1 GCA_002493085.1 Lachnoclostridium sp. UBA7122 | reverse complement strand
ATTTTTTTACTCGTCAAGGCTGCAATTCATCCCACCACCTTAGAGGTGGGGGACTTCTTGCTGAAAAGGGTTAAAATTTATATAATTGTTGGGAGGAAACTGGAAAAATACTATGTTAACAGTAGTACAGAATACACAGTTACTATTCATGGTCAATTAAATTCGAGGATTTTTGGCATGTTTTTTGCCGGAAATATGAGTTTTTCAGCTTACCTGTATTTTTAAGTGCAGAGCTTTTATTTTAAGAAAGAACTAATATTTATGATTTATATAGTTAGTAAAAATAACAAATCATTAATGACTTAAGGAGGTGGCATATGTGCGGAGTGAACCAGAAGTAAACCATGCAGTTGAAAAATATGCTGATATGGTACAGCATATCTGCTTTTATCACCTGAAAAACCATGCAGATGCAGAAGATGTGTTCCAAAATGTATTTTTAAAATATATGCTGCATGATGAGCCATTTAATGATGATGAACATGAAAAGGCATGGCTGCTTCGTGTAACTATTAATTCCTGCAAAGACTATCTGAATGATTTTTTTAGACGTAATAAAATACCACTTGAAATGTTGAATGAAATAGAGGCACAAGTTCCAGAGGAACATAGGGAGGTCCTGGAAGCAGTCCTTTCCCTTCCAGCTAAATATAAAGATGCAATTTATCTGCATTACTACGAAGGATATAAAGCGGATGAAATAGGAAAAATACTTGGCAAAAAAGAGAACACAGTTTATTCCCTTTTATCCAGAGGCCGTAAGATATTAAAAGAAAAACTGGGAGGTGAGGAAATTGACGGATAAAATACATAATGCATTTGATAATATAAAGGCAGATAACCAGCTAAAAGAGTCTACAAAGCAAGTGCTTTTAGTAAAACGCAGAAAGAAAACAGTCCGGGCTAAGCATGTATTATTCAAAAAGAAATTTGCTATAGCCTGCCTGCTGCTAATGTTTATAACAGGAATAAAGGGATATTCGTGGATACAGTCACCGGTTTCTTATATAAGTATTGATGTAAATCCGTCCATCGAACTTGCACTTAACTGCTTTGACAGAGTAGTATCTGTAACAGCATATAACCAGGAGGGGGAGAAAATCTTAAAAGACTTGTCATTAAAATGGAAATTGTATACAGCAGCTATTGATGAAATTATAGAAAACCAGATTATGGATATTTATATTACTGAAGAGTCTGAACTTATCTTTACAATAGCAGCAGATAAAACCAAAGAAAGTTCTATAAGTACAAAAGTACAAAGATGTTGTGGCCATTCAGGCCATAGCAGCCAGAGCATAAGTACAGATACAAGCATTGTCCCACAAGCTCACAACCATGGGCTTTCATTGGGAAAGTATTATGCTTATCTGCAGCTTATACAATATGATGATACAATAACTATTGAGGAATGCAGGAATATGGATATGTCAGAACTGCATAGCCTGATTGCTGGATATGAACATGGCACAGAACATACACAATGTGATGAAACCAGCACAGGTCATGGCTGCACATCCGGACATGAACACCATCACATGCACTGATAACCTGAAAACAGATATTAAATAAAACTATCAAAATAAATATAAGGGGGATTTTATTATGCTTACGAATGATTTTAAGGGAATTAACTTATCACGTCTGGGATTTGGCACAATGCGGCTGCCTGTGGTTAATGGCAATGCATATGATATTGATGAAAAACAGGCAGATGAAATGGTCAGATACGCTATTTCCCATGGCATAAATTATTTTGATACAGCGTATCCATATCATGGCGGGATGTCTGAAAAAGTCATTGGGAAATTATTATCCAGTTATCCAAGAGATAGTTATTATCTCGCAACTAAGTATCCAGGACACCAGATTAGTAAAAGTTACAATCCTGCGGTCATTTTTGAAGAACAGCTCAAAAAATGCTGTGTAGAATATTTTGATTTTTATCTGCTGCACAATGTATATGAAAACTCCATACAAATTTACAAAGATAAACAGTGGGGTATTGTAGATTATTTTATTGAGCAGAAACGGCAGGGGCGTATTAAGCATCTGGGATTTTCATCTCATGGAGGACTAAAAAACCTGCAGGAATTTCTGGATTTTTGCGGGGATAAAATGGAATTTTGCCAGATACAGCTAAATTACTTAGACTGGACGCTGCAAGGGGCAGCAGAAAAATATAAATTTCTGACAGAAAAAGGGATTGGCATATGGGTTATGGAGCCTGTCCGTGGTGGCCGCCTTGCAAATCTTCCAGAAGAAGAAAATGCCAGACTGCGCAGTATGCGTCCCGATGAAAAAAGTGCCGCATGGGCATTCCGTTTCCTGTTGGGACTGCCAAATGTAAAAATGATTCTGAGTGGCATGTCTGATATGGCACAAATGGTGGAAAATGTTGAAACTTTCCAGGAAGAAAAACCACTGACAGATACAGAGAGGGCTGTTCTTTTAGAAATAGCAGAAAGCATGAAAAATTCAATTCCATGTACAGCATGCCGCTATTGCTGTGATGGATGTCCTCAAAAACTAGATATTCCTATGCTAATTTCCGCTTACAATGAAATACGTTTTTCACCATCTATTAATGTAACCATGCGGCTTGAAGCCCTTGCAGGAGATAAAAAGCCTTCTGCCTGTATTAATTGTAAAAAATGTACTAAAATCTGTCCACAAAATATAGATATTCCAGAGGTGATGAAGAGCATGGCAGAAGAAATTAAAAAACTGCCTAGCTGGGCAGAAATCTGCCGCCAGAGGGATGAAGCGGCAAAAAAATTAAAAGAACAGCAGTAACTGCACAATCACAATGATAAAACAAGATGCAGCAGATATAACAGACCACATATAGAAAAAAAAGCGGGCCTTACAATCCCGCTTTTTGCTGTTTTTACACGAAATATCTGGAAAATCAAATTTGTATTCATATTTACATTGAAAATTATATGATTTAATTGTATTATTATATAGTAGAGATTATAAAATTTATAGGACTTTCTGTTAAGCAGGTTGTTTTATACTTAAACATATATAAAAGTGGACAAATGT
>DKXQ01000091.1 GCA_002493085.1 Lachnoclostridium sp. UBA7122 | reverse complement strand
TCCCCAGGTAAAGTTACACTATCACTGCCAGTAATAAATGTTGACAAATATACTGGCATAATTTAAGATATTATAAACTAGTCCGCATGAAGCGGGCAGCAGAGGCAGAAGCTTTTTGGCTTTATTTATTTTTTTATAATGTATGTTCAGAAGACATATGGTTTTTCAGCAGAAAAGTTATATGTCTTTTTTGCTTTATAGAAAGGATTTTGTTTATGAAAAAATTGACTTTTCTAGTTTTAATAGTGGCTGCATTTTTAAATCTGGCTGCTTGTACTGGAACTGGTTCTGATAACAGCCATACAGCAGATTCTGGTGCTAAAACTCTTGTATATGGCAGTGGGGATTATACACGCATTAATCCAGCTATGGATGAGCATGGTGAGATTAATATTCTGCTTTTTGATGGTCTGACTGCACATGACGGTGATAACCAGATTGTGCCAGGCCTTGCGAAAGACTGGTCTTTTGATAAGACAGAGTGTGCATATACATTTAATCTGGAAGAAAATGTAAAATGGCACGATGGTGAGTCTTTTACAGCATATGATGTCCAGTTTACCATTGAGGCTATTATGGACCCGGACAATAATTCTGAAAATGCTCCAGATTATGAGGATGTACAGGAAATCACAGTACATGATGATTATACAATTTCATTTAAACTTGCCGCTCCTAATGTTGCATTTCTGGATTATATGGCAATGCCTGTCCTGCCAAAGCATCTGTTAGAAGGGGAGGATATGCAGGAGTCGGATTTTTTCCAAAACCCTGTTGGCACTGGGCCTTATAAGCTTGAAAGCTGGGATGAAGGCCAGTCTATAAAGCTGGTTAAGAATAAGGATTATTTTAAGGGCGGGGCTGGCATTGATATAATTATTTTTAAAATAGTTACAGATGATAATGCCAGGGCTATGCAGATGAAATCTGGTGAGTTAGACCTTGCTTTGCTGTCTCCAAAGGATTCTATGCAGTTTGATGGCAACAGCGGTTATACAGTCTATAATATGACAACTTCTGATTACCGTGGCATACTGTTTAATTTTAAAAACAGCTATTGGACAGATAATAAGGATATTATACCGGCAATCTGTTACAGTCTGGACCGGCAGGCTATACTGGACACAGTTTTGCTTGGTCATGGCATTACAGCTTATGGCCCATTACAGCGCAACATTTATAATAATGCAGATGTGGAGCAGTATACCTATAATCCAGGGAAAGCAAGACAGATTCTTGAAGATGCAGGATGTGTAATGGCTGAAAATGGCTTTTATAAACGTAATGGCGAAGAAATTGGCTTTGTCATTAGTGTAGCAGCAGGTGACCAGGTACGTCTTGATATTGCACAGGCTGCTGCCCAGCAGTTGCGTGAAACTGGAATTAACTGTTCTGTTGATATCCCTGCACAGGTGGACTGGGACAGCCAGATGGCTTATCTGATTGGATGGGGAAGCCCGTTTGATGCGGATGACCATACATATAAAGTATTTGGTACTGGCAAAGGAGCTAATTATTCTGGATATTCTGATGCAGATGTTGACAAATATCTGCTGGAAGCACGCCAGACTGATAATAAAAAGAAACGCAAAAAGGCATATGATAAGTTCCAGGAAGCATTAGCACGCAACCCTGCTTTTGCATTTATCTGTTATACAGATGCATGTTATGTTGCAAATTCCCATCTGGATGGTATTGCGGCTAATACAGTTATGGGGCATCATGGTGTGGGAATTTTCTGGAATATAACAGAGTGGACAATTTAGGTTCAGGTGGTTATTTATGTCAGGTATTTTAGAAGTTAAAAATCTTTCAGTAAGTTTTAATACCCCAGATGGGGAACTGCAAATATTACGGGATGTGTCTTTTTCTATTAACAAAGGTGAAGTATTAGCTATTGCAGGTGAGTCAGGCTCTGGAAAAAGTGTTCTTTGCAAGACAGTTATGAAGCTGCTGCCAGAAAGTGCATCTATTAAAAGCGGGCGCATTTTAATAGATGGTGTGGATATAACAGGCTACAGCCAGAAAGATATGGATAAACTGCGTAGAAATGTACTTTCAATGATATTCCAGGACCCAGTAGCAGCACTTAATCCTTCTATTTCCATTGGAAAGCAGATTACTGAAGCGGTCAGGGTCCGGAATCCAGACATGAAGCGTGACGCTGTATATAACCAGGTTATTAAACTGATGAAACTGGCTGGCATTACAGAGCCAGAGCGCTGGTATAAACTGTATCCGCACAATCTTTCAGGCGGGATGTGCCAGCGCAGTGTTATTGCTGCTGCGCTGGCATCAAATCCAAAAATTCTTTTTGCAGACGAGCCAACAACATCACTTGATGTAATTACACAGGTGCAGATTTTAGATTTGTTAGGGGATATACAAAAGAAATTTCTGACTGCCATTGTATTTGTATCCCACGATATGGGTGCAGTAGCCCGCATTGCAGACAGGGTTTTAGTTATGTATGCTGGACAAATTGTAGAAACTGGGAAAGTTGAGGATATTTTTTATGCCCCAGAACATCCATATACTTTAAAGCTTATACAGTCAGTTCCATATTTTAAATATAGTAGCATACATTGCGCATCTGGGACATATCCTCCAGGGGGTGGTTCTGGTGGATGATATTCTACTTGATGTACAGCATCTGTCACATTATTTTAAACTGGACAGGCATACTGTGGTAAAAGCAGCTGATGATTTATCTTTCCAGATCCGCCGTGGCGAAATATTCGGGCTGGTGGGTGAATCTGGTTCTGGCAAATCTACAGTTGCACACTGTATTATGAACATCTGCCGGCCAATGGCTGGCAAAATTTTATATAAAGGTATAAATATCTGTGACCGCAGGCAGTTCTGCAAACATAAAAAAATGCTCCAGACATCACGGCAAATAGTGTTCCAGGATTCAGTTTCAAGCCTTAATGCAAGGATGACTATAGCAGATATTATCACTGAGCCTATGCAGATTAACCATATAAAGCCCAAAAGGGGCTCACTGCGCAATGAAGCACAGTTCCAGCTTAAATGTGTTGGAATGGACAAATCTTATCTTGACAAATACCCTGCCGGGCTGTCAGGCGGCATGCGCCAGCGTGTGGCTATTGCCCGTGCGCTGTCAATGGAGCCTGGACTGCTTGTTGCTGACGAGCCTGTATCATCGCTGGATGTACTGGTACAGGCACAGATTATAGACCTCTTTAAGCATTTACAGGCAGAACATGGCTTTTCATTTTTATTTATTTCACATGACTTATCTGTTGTAAGGTATCTTTGTGACAGGGCTGGTGTTATGTACAAGGGAAAGCTTGTGGAAGAAGCACCTGTAAAAGAGTTGTTTGAAAACCCGCTGCACCCTTATACAAAGTCACTGCTTTCTGCTATTCCCATTCCTTGTCCTGCACGTGGGAAAGCAAGGGTACAATGGAAAAATGGCTGAGGCATCAAATGGACATCTGGTATTAGAATGGAGATAAAAAGATGGTTTACAAAAATTCATGCCTTTATTACGGCAAGAAATTTATAAATTTTATTTTAAGCGTGTTTGTGCTGTCTGCTGCCATATTTTACATAGCCCGGCTTGCTCCGGGCGACCCATTGCTTTCATATTATGGAAGCCGTGTAGAAAAAATGTCACCAGAAGAGCGGGAGCAGGCAGAAAGAAAGCTTGGACTGGATAAGCCAGTTTATATACAATATATAAGCTGGCTGGAAAATGCAGTACAGGGTAATTTTGGCATATCATATAAGTATAAAACAGATGTGCTTAAGGTTATAAGCAGGAGGCTTCCTAATACACTGTTTTTAGGGGGCACCAGTTTTTTACTGGTTTTTTTAATTGCACCTGTTATTGGTGTATTGTGTGTCTGGCATGAAGGCAAATGGCCTGACAGACTTGTCTGCAAAACAGGAACAATTATAAGCTGTATTCCTGAATTCTGGATGTCACTTGTCCTGATTCTGGTTTTTGCAGTTAAACTAAAGTGGCTTCCAAGCAGCGGGGCATATTATATTGGAAGAGAAGATGACATACCTGGCCGTATCCTCCACCTGATTCTTCCTATAACAGTTGTAGTAACAGGGCATTTGTGGTATTATGCTTATATGGTACGGAATAAGCTGGCAGAAGAAACCAGAACCATGTATGTACTGTTTGCAAAATCCAAGGGATTAAGTAAAAAAGACATAATTCTAAGACACTGCCTTAGAAATGCCATGCCATCCTACTTAAGCATTATGGCAATTTCAGTTCCGCATATTATGGGAGGCACGTATATTGTAGAAACAGTATTTTCATATCCTGGAATTGGTACATTATCCTATGAAAGTGCCCGTTACAAGGACTATAACCTGCTTATGGTGCTTTGCATCCTCTCTGGGATTTTAGTAATTTTATGCAACACTATTGCACAGGTTATAAATGAACAGATTGACCCAAGGGTCAAAGGAAATAAAGCTGGCAGGGCTGTGGAGGTGGATGGCATTGGATAAACATTTTGCCAAAGCTGGCACAAAGCCTGTTTTTTCTATGGCAGTGCTGTCAGTTATTGTACTTGGATGCCTGTTTTGTGATTTCTTTATCCCAAAAGACCCATTTTATATGGACTTGTATAACGCCAATACTGCACCTTGTCCACAATTCTGGTTTGGCACTGATACTATGGGGCGTGATATATTCTCAATGGTCTGGTATGGCGGGCGGATATCGCTGTTTATTGGCTTTCTTGCAACAGTCATTTCTACCACTATTGCAATTATCTATGGTGCAGCAAGCGGACTTGCCCCAGACTGGCTGGATGCTTTAATGATGCGTATGGCAGAGATATTTTTAAGCATACCGGAACTGCTGCTTATTGTGCTAATACAGGCAGTACTTGGCGATGCCAGCATATTAGGCATTTCATTTGTAATTGGAATAACAAGCTGGACATCTATTGCTAAGGTAGTGCGGACAGAAGTGCGGCAAATCCGGAACAGCGGGTATGTTATTGCAGCACAGTGCATGGGTGCTGGCTTTTTCCATATCCTGCGTAAACATCTTGTGCCAAACTTTATGCCATCAATTATGTTTATGGTGGTTATGAATATACGCACGGCTATTATCTCTGAATCCACACTGGGTTTTATGGGGATTGGGCTGCCAGCCGGGATAATCTCATGGGGAAGTATGCTGTCACTGTCAGAAAGAAACATGTTATCAGGTTCATGGTGGATTTTTCTGGTTCCGGGCAGTTTTATGGTGGCAGTTTTACTGTGTATTACAGATATAGGCAGCTATTTGCGCAGTGGCAGTAAAATACAGGACTTTCTGTTAAGCAGG
>DKXQ01000167.1:2788-3357 GCA_002493085.1 Lachnoclostridium sp. UBA7122 | reverse complement strand
ATTAAATTAGCTGGTACAAAAACGAGGGAAAATATATGAAAAAAAGATATTCTTATATATGTATTTTAATATTATGTATAATAAATCTGATTGGTTGTGCAGATGATAAAAAAGATACTGAGGCTTCTGGAGTAACATATAATGTTGAAAGTGATTTCCTGGAAGGCGATGGAATATACTACCAAATAGATGATGAAAGTGCGACTGTGGCAGGACGCTATGATTTAGATGCAGAAAGTGTAAACATTCCGGATACTATTAATTATGAAAATAAATATTACCCAGTGACAAAAGTGGCTGAAAATGCTTTTGAATCAGATTCAAGTCTTATAAGTTTTACTGCAGGATCTAACCTGGAGGAAATTGAGGATAGTGCTTTTTTTTCTTGTGATGAATTAAAGACTCTTGACCTTGCAGACAGTGTAAAAAAGCTTGGCAAGGATTCTTTTGGCGGATGTAGTGCCCTGTCCGAGATAAAAGGCATAAATGCCCTGACAAGCATTGCAGATAATGCATTTGCATTTTGTTCGTCATTAGAAAGTGTTACTATACCTAAAAGTATAGAAAAT
>DKXQ01000167.1:0-2523 GCA_002493085.1 Lachnoclostridium sp. UBA7122 | reverse complement strand
ACTATACCTAAAAGTATAGAAAATATGGGCATTGGGGTATTCTCAGAGTGTGAAATGTTAAAGCACTGTGAGCTGGAAGAGGGTCTGGCATTTATTGGAGAGGGAGCTTTTACTAACTGTTCTGTCCTGTCTGAAGTAAAACTTCCAGACACTATTACTGCAATTAATGCAGAAGCTTTCTGGGGATGTATGGAGCTTGAAAGCCTGGAGCTGCCTGAAAGTTTAGTGGTAATTGGTGAAAAGGCATTTTATGATACGGCTATTAAATCATTAAAACTGCCATCAGGCATAACAGGAATCAGTTTTGAAATGCTGGATGGCATGAGTGAATTAGAAAGTATAGAAGTTCCAGAGTCAAAGGCAGATTCTTATAAGGACCAGTTTGGTGAGCTTGGAATTGAAATAAAAGTTTATTAAAATTTATATTATCTATTTACATTTTGCATAAAAATGCCGAAAAATATATAAGAGTGAATTTTTATATTAAAGAACGCCATCGGCGTTCTTGCTGCGGTGTGTGGGTCAGCTTTGTTGACAATTTTCTTTTTCGCACGCCTGCAATTCGCCGGAGGCATATCAGATGGGGGATTGAATCCCACCATTGATACTAACAAGCCGCTCACCGCCTATAGAGGCGGGAGTCATCCCACATCTGGTATAATTATGTTTGTAATTGACTGAAAACATGCATAAAATTATGTATAAGGGGGCATATTTATGAGATTAAAAAAATTATTACAGGGGACAGCCTTTGCTGTTTTTGCAACAGCGGCATGGCTCGGAGCTGGCGGAGATGCATCTGCACAGGTTGCACCAGCCAATGTAAAGGTTGATACTGAAAAACAGCAGATGATAGTTAAACCAGAGGCAGATGATAAAGAAGTTATTATCAGTGTAGCTAAAAAAGGCAAAAAGAAAGGCAATATTACATTTAAAATGTCCCAGTGGGATGTACATGATGTCAATGGCGCTAAAGAAGTTAAAGTTGATTTATCTAAGCTTAGCAATGTTAAGGATAACTTTATTGCAGTTAAGACGGAGGATATGGCAGTTCCATTTATTGTAAGGATTCCTGCTGCAGCAAAGGTCAATGTTATAACTTATAATGCAGAAAAGCATGAACTGGATTTTAAGGCTGGTGCGAAGAAGAATTATGCAAAAGCTGCTGAAAAGTTCCAGTACAGGACTCCATATGGCAGCTGGTCAGAACCTGAAGCATTAACTGAAGGCAAGAAAGCTGATATTTTTCAAAAGTACCAGTACCGCGGGCTTGGTGTATATCTAAGGACTCCTGCTACTAAGTCCGGTGAAGCACTTATTCCTAATAATGGTGATTATAAGAATGTTTATGATGCAAAGAATATTGATACTAAACTTAGTGTGTATGATTCAGGAAGTTTTCCAGGTAAGATTACAAAGCTTAATGTAGCAAAGAAAGCAAAAGGTCCAGCTGTTCCTGTACAGTATGGCGCTGGTACTGTAACTCTTCCAAAAGCCGTGGAATACCGCATACTTATTAAAAATGACGAAACTGGTACATATGAGTTTAAACAATTTAAAGCAGCTACAGAGGCTAAAGAAGGAGAACCTGCTGTTACAGAAACTAAGACAATAGAGACAGCAGATAAGGCAAGGGCAACAAAGAATGTAAAAGTAGCTGATCTGCTTAGTGTAACAGAAGGGCAGCCAGCTACATCAGGTGCAGCCGGAGTACTGGAAGTACGTACTGCAGGCAAACCAAATGATTACAAGCCTAAGAAAGCCAAGTGTGCATCTAACTGGACACGTATTGCGATAGAAGTGACAGCTCCTTTTACTGATGAAGAGTTAGGCGGTAAGGAAGTTATAGCAAGTGCAAGCAGCATAGTTACAAGTGAAAGTGCTATTGGAAAAACAACATATGGCGATGCTGGTGTGAGATATGCTAAGATCTGTAAAATTTCTGAGGATGGAAAGACATCCACACCAGTTGTAACTGTATCATATGGAACCTCATCACCTTTATCTTCGGCCACAGGTAGTGCAGTTAAAGGCACAGTCAGATTTACAAATATAGGTGATGAGCCATATCAGATTGTGGTTTCAAAAACAGAAGTAATGAATATTGATGATTTAGATACTAAAAATGCAAAGACACTGGCTGCAAGAGGCAGGGCTGCAAGCAAGATGTTAAGTTATACTAATATAGAAGATAAAAGTTATATTTATATCCGCAGGGCAGGCAACCAGAGTACAAAGACCTGGGCAGGAGTTTACAGACTTTTTGGTGTAGTTGATTTTCCTAAAAAGAAATAATTTCATCTGTATCATCTGCCGCTATAAATGCCAAGTAAAGAGTACAGTAACAGGTAATTAGAATTTATAATGTAAAATAAAAGGCTTTCAGGAAAAATTCTGGAAGCCTTTCTTTACAAGAGGGAGAGGAATAAATGTTACTATTCACGGCCAATTAAATTCGAGGATTTTTGGCATGTTTTTGCCGAAAATACGAACAGGTGAAACAGCCAGGGGAGCAGTCTGCCC
>DKXQ01000209.1 GCA_002493085.1 Lachnoclostridium sp. UBA7122 | reverse complement strand
TTAGGGGATGGGTAGTTGACAATATTCTCCAAAGGTTAAATTATACTATTGCATTAAATGTTTTCTTTGCTTCACCAGTGGTGCTGTTACTGGTGTTGCTTGTATCAGGTTTACTGGCTGGTGTAAAAGAAGTGCCAGCAGATGACAGGTTGATATTATTAGATGCTTTATATATTTTTCCTGAATAGTATTTGACTTTTTGGGTAAATTCACTATCTGAGGAAAATATTTTTGCTATCTTTTTAGGTGAACTTTGTAACAGCGTTTCTTTTTTAAGTTTAAGTTTGCCAGAAGCAGCTACAGATATTCCTATATCTTCTAATTCGTCCTTTTTGCTTTTGACAAGGTTTTTAAGAAGTTTATTAGGGTGGGTGACATCATATGATACAGAACCACTTGTACTTGATATAAGATTGTTGTATGCATCTGTAAATGCTTTTACATTATTATAAATTCCAACTCCATTGTCAGATGAATATTCTAAACCACGTAGTGTCTTTGCGATTTTTGAAAGTGCATCTGAATCCGCAGTTACCAGTTCATCTTTTGTAATATTGCTGCGGGTAACTGCCCTGGCAGCATTGCGGTTTTTAGAGTAGTAGTTTCTAAATATAAAATTATAACTTGTTGCAGATGAATTGACATTTATAGCCATATTAGCACCTCCTGTATTTTAGCATAAATTCACAGCAAAATGGTTATCTTTTATTATTTATCGGCTTTAATGGATATAATCTTAACAGATGGGTTGTGCTATTGCTTTATTTATATAAAATGCTTATACTTATATAAATATTTTTTATTAGGAGGAATTATGGAATTTAGGGAAATTACTATTAAAGACAGGGAATGGATGTCTGGCAAGTTCAGGGAGGATAATAAAAAAGCCTGTGAATTCTCATTTGCAAGCAATTTTTTGTGGAAAAAAATATATCCATTGCGGGCTGCTGTGGCATATGGCTGTGTTATACTTAAATTTGTATACGAAGATGATATAACTTATGCATTTCCTATTGGCAATGGTGATAAAAGAAAAGCACTTGAAAAAATTCTGCTGCATGAGCAGGTCAACGGTAACCGTGTTAAAATAAGTGGAATTGTAGAAGAAGAAAAGGAGATGGTAAATAGCTGGTATCCAGGGCACTTTATATTAAAAACCAACAGGGATAACAGCGATTATATATACAGGACACAAGACCTTTCAAGCCTGTCAGGCAAGAAGTACCATGGGAAAAGAAACCATATTGCAAGGTTTAAGGATGGCAATAACTGGTCGTATGAGAAAATTACTAAAGAAAATACAGCAGAATGTATACAGATGAACCATATCTGGAAAAAAAAGCGTGTAGACAAATGGGATGAAATGATGCAGGAAGAATATGATGTAGTAAAAGAAGCTCTTTTATATTTTGAAGAATTAGGGCTCAGGGGCGGGCTTCTCAGGAAAAATGGTGAAGTAGTTGCATTTACGCTTGGCGAGCCATTATCTGATGATACATTTGTAGTACACTTTGAAAAGGCATTTCCAGAAGTACAGGGAGCTTATCCTATGATAAACCAGCAGTTTGTACTGGCGGAATGTCAGGATTATGAGTATGTGAACAGGGAAGAAGATACAGGTGATGAGGGGCTTAGAAAGGCAAAACTCTCATATCACCCAGTAATGCTGCTTGATAAATATACGGCATTACAAAAGGGTTAATGAATGGAGGAAACATATTATGAATAAAGTTCTTATTGTTGTTGACATGCAGAATGACTTTGTAGACGGTGCGCTTGGAACTAAAGAGGCAGGGCAGATTGTACCAGGTGTAATAAAGAAAGTGGAGTCTGCAGTTAAAAATAACCAGTGTGTAATTTTTACAAAAGATACACATTATAGTGATTACCTTAGCACATCTGAAGGCAGAAAATTACCTGTAGAACATTGTATAAAGGGAAGCAGCGGCTGGGAGATTATACCAGGATTAAAGAAATATGCAGATAAAATTATTGAAAAAAATACTTTTGGCAGTGTAGAATTGCCAGAAGAAGTAAAGGATTACGATGAAATAGAGCTTGTGGGGCTGTGTACAGATATTTGTGTGATTTCTAATGCACTTTTATTAAAAGCACACTTTCCGGAAAAAAGCATTTCAGTAGACGCATCGTGCTGTGCAGGAGTAACACCACAGTCACATAATAATGCACTTGAAGCAATGAAAATGTGCCAGATAGAAGTTAATTATCTGGCACAGTAAATTTACTTTAGGCGCTTAAGTATTTCAAGTGTGTATTCCCATGTCCTGCGTACACTTTCTGCGTCCATAGATTCTTGCGGTGTATGGATGTTTCTAAGGTCAGGACCGTAGGATACACAGTCAAGTCCTGGAAGATGGCTGACAAAGAGCCCACATTCAACACCTGCATGAATTGCCTGTATTACAGGGCTTTTTCCATATTTTTCTTCGTAGGTTTCTGCCATAAGGCTGCGCAGTGGTGAATCTTTCCTGTATTCCCATGCAGGGTAATTGCCTTTATAAGACACTGTGCCGCCAAGCGCTTTTATAAGACATTCTATGCGGTTCATAAGTTCTTCTTTTTCAGTGCCTATGCTGCTGCGCACAGAGTAATTATACTGTATTTCACTGTCAGAAGTTTTAAGTATGCCAAGATTAAGGGAAGTCTGGACAAGCCCTTCTATATCATAGCTCATACGCTGTATGCCGTTAGGAAGGCTTACAAGTGCAGTTATAGCTTTGGATGTAGTTTCCCTGTCAAATGCACTATATATATCTGTCCCATCATTGCCAGGGATACCTTCTTCCAGACTGAGTTTTATACTAGAATCGGTGGTCTGGTATTCGTGGGCGTATATCTGGTTTAATTTAGTTAAATATTCTTTTACTCCGGCAATACCAGTGCCATCTGCAAAGATAAGTCCTGCAGTTGTTTCACGTGGGATTGCATTATCTTTCATGCCACCATTTACTGATATTATATTAAAAGCAAATATCTGTGACAGTGCATACAGAGTCCTTCCCATAAGAATATTTGAATTGGCTCTTCCTTTATTTATCTCAACACCTGAATGACCGCCTTTAAGACCATTTAGCCTTATTGTCACAGGTATGCCAGGGACTTTTTCTTTTTTAACTGGAAGATGTGCAGTAACTGTAACTCCTCCGGCACAGCTTACAAGCAGGTATCCTTCCTCTTCTGAGTCAATATTAAGCATAATACGTGATTTTAATGGTGTGTAGTCAAGCGCTGCTGCACCTGTCATGCCAATCTCTTCATCGGTTGTAAAAACTACTTCAAGCGGAGGATGTGGTATACTGTCAGATTCAAGTATGGCAAGCGCATATGCCACTGCAATTCCGTCATCCCCTCCAAGTGTCGTACCTTTAGCAGAAATAATTCCATTTTGAAATTGTAACTTTAGTCCGTCCTTTTCAAAATCAATATCACATCCTGCTTCTTTTTCACATACCATATCTAAATGCCCTTGTATTATTACAGAAGGGGAATTTTCATATCCTGGCGTGCCTTTTTTCCATATTATTACATTATTATTTTTATCTTTAGTAAAACTAAGCCCATGTTCCCTGGCAAATGAAACGCAGAAATTGCTTATTGCCTCTGTATTGCCAGAGCCATGTGGAATACTGCATATTTTTTCAAAATATTTAAAAACTGGTACTGGTTCTAAATCTGATAAAATACCCATATAGCAACTCCTCTTATTTTGTAAGCATAACAGCGTTACTGCTGCTTTTTGTTAGTGTCCGCATATATAAATTTATTATTCTGCAAGGTCTGCATAAATGCGATGACACGGTTTAACATATATTTTTTTTCATCTGGAAATGCATCTGACATAATATTTAAAATGTCATAGACAGTTTTACTTCCGTCTATTGATATCCAGAGCTTTGAACCATGTTTATCAAGTGAAATATGGCTGGTTTCTGGTTTGTGGAAGAACTTCTGTGCTATTTTATGGTGTATGCCTTTATTTATAACATCTATTACTACTATGCCATCCTCATTTACAGACCACTTATATTCAGGATTGTGATGCATTACTGTATCCATATAGTTTTGTGATACTTTTTTAACCCTTTTGCCCATAACTGTACTCATGTGCCTTTCTATGGCATAATACTTAAACTTTTGCTTTATCTTTTTGCACGGAGAAAAAGATAAGTGATGCAAGCAATAGTATAAAGAAAATTATGCTTCCTGTATTGCCTAATATTCCGCCAAGGTTGATAAAATCTGCAACTGAGCCATCTTTAAACGGTATAATCGCAAGTACTGCAAGGAATATGCCTACAAGGCCTTCACCAGCTATAAGGCCTGAGCTGTATAGTACACCATTTTCAACAAATCCTTTGCGTTCTTCTTCAGAGCTGCATTTCTTTTTGTTTTCCATAAACCAGCGGATAACACCGCCTATAAAAATAGGTGATGAAAGATGTATTGGAAGGTAAAGCCCGATGGCAACAGGAAGTATCGGAAGCCCGAGTATTTCGATTGCTACTGCAAGCCCTACACCACAGAATACAAGTCCCCATGGAAGAGAGCCGCCCATTACACCTTCTACTACAAGTTTCATAAGTGATGCCTGTGGGGCAGGAAGTTCATTAGAGCCAAATTTCCATGCAGCATTAAGCAGATACATTACACCGCCTATAGCAAAACCGGAAATTACAGCGCCAAATAATTCGCCAATCTGCTGGCTCATAGGGGTAGCGCCTACTATATATCCTGTCTTTAAGTCCTGTGAAGTGTCACCTGCCATTGCAGCAACGATACATATTACAGTACCAATACATATAGCTGAAGCCATGCCTTCATATCCTGTAGTGCCTGTAGATTTTAAAAGTGCAGTAGCTATAAGCAGCGTTGCTATAGCCATACCAGACACAGGATTATTGGATGAGCCGACAAGGCCAACCATGCGGCTTGATACTGTTGCAAAGAAAAATCCGAATATAACTATAATTAAAGCACCAAGAAAACTAATTGGTACAGATGGCATAAGCCATATTATAATAGCAATAGCCAGTGCACCGCCAAGCACAAATAGCATAGGCAGGTCTTTATTAGTCCGGAGCTGTTCTGTTTCTTTATGTCCAAACCCCTGTACAGCCTTACGGAATGTTTTTACTATAACAGGCAGGGTTTTTATAAGGCTTATAATGCCGCCTGCTGCCACTGCACCAGCACCTATATAGCGTATATAACTGCTCCAGACCTGGTTTGTTGTCATCATGCTTATTGCTTTATCCGCAGGAACAATTACTGCATCTGCGCCAAAAAGTGAAATAAGCGGCATAAGCACAAACCATGCAATGACACCACCAGCAAACATATAGCCTGATATTTGCAGGCCGCAGATATATCCGACACCTGCAAGTGCAGGAAGTACATCAATGCCAAAGCCTGCACCTTTAAGCGGCTTAACCTGCCAGTCAGCCTCTGAATTAAAGAGACAAAATCCATCAGCTATAAACTTGTATAGTGCTGAAATACCAAGTCCTGAAAATACAATTTTTGACTTAGAGCCGCCCTTTTCGCCAGCAAGCAGCACTTCAGCACAGGCTGTCCCTTCAGGAAACGGAAGCACACCGTGTTCTTCAACAATAAGTGCAGTTCGGAGAGGTACCATAAAAAGTACGCCAAGCAGGCCTCCACAGATTGTAATTGCAGCAATTTCAAGAAAATGTGGTGCAGATATTGCAGAGTCTTCCTGTGCCCACATAAATAATGCTGGCAGGGTAAAGATTGCACCTGCTGCAAGAGACTCACCAGCAGAGCCAATAGTTTGTACCATATTATTTTCTAGTATGGAGTTTTTACGTAAAACCTTCCGGATAATACCCATAGAAACAACTGCGGCAGGAATAGAAGCTGAAACCGTCATGCCGACACGCAGCCCAAGATAGGCATTAGCGCCACCAAACACAACAGCAAGCAATGCCCCAAGTATTATTGAGGTAAATGTAAATTCAGGCATTATTTTATCTGCCGGAATATAAGGTTTAAAATTTTTTTCATTATCCATAGCATACCTCTTTCTATATTTTTTATAAATTTACTAAATTATACCATAATTACAAGTATTCGTAAATAATTTGTAAAATAAAAAAATAATTTGTAAAATATAAGAAATATTTATAAAATATGGGGTAAATACTTGAAAATATAATATTTATCATATAATATGTATTATAAAATATAGATACTGGTTAAATGTATAACCAGTTAATTATAAGGAGGAAAAATATGGTAAATAATAGTAACACTTATGAACATGAAACTTGTGGCAGCAGCATAGCATTTAACTGGAGGCAGCCATTGCAGCTTTTGCGCTGGTTTTTGTATCTTATAAAAAATCCATCTGGTGCGGCCAGACAGATTGCAGCTTCAGAGGTTATTGCACAGCCACTTGTGATTATAACAGTAAATATAATAGCTGTATTTATTGCCAGCATAGTATGTGCTGCGGTTATTAATGCCAGGCATTTTTACCTTTCATGGGTACATATTCCACTGGCAGGAACTGCTGTTATATCTGCACTGATGGCGGCAGTATTTGATTTTGGCCTTGCAGGACTATTATTTGTAAATACAGGCATAATATTCAGACAAAAGACAACATTTGCCAGAATGTTATCCATAGTAAGCGGCAAAGTAGCAATAGATTCGCTGTTTATACTTGCCGGTACTGTATTTATGCTTATTAATACTTTGTTCTTTTTTCTGTTTGCAATAACTGGCAATATAATATCTTTTACACTTATTATAACATTATATAATGAGGAAACAGAACTCCCGCCACCTAAAAAACTTTATGGTTTTTCATTACCGCTGGCCATTGTTTTTGTAATACTGCTGGTGCTGTTAAAAGCTGTGTCATCATTTTCTGTGTCAGGTATGTCCTATATAGGATGGTAATATGAAGCCACTGGTGTTTAAGTCCTGTACTACCCCATGCCAAGATAGTGTAACTTTATCTGGGAAATTTTTGTAAAAAAGTGGAAAATAGTATATTTTTATATGGTACAATATAAACTGGAAGCTTTAGAGTATAT
>DKXQ01000254.1 GCA_002493085.1 Lachnoclostridium sp. UBA7122 | reverse complement strand
GCACTTTTGTAGAGATACTAAAAGCAGCATAAGTAAAAGTTCCGGTCATCTGTATTCTAGTCTATATGTGGTTAGTAGCATCTTCGGATAATACATGCTAAGTTAAGACCAAATATACAGATGGTTAAGTTGTCAAAGGTAAGGCAGACAACAGAAACCCCTATGCTTTAGCATAGGGGAGCGTCACTTCTTTAAACTGGAATGTTATTATAAAATGGTACATAAAAGAATATTTATACATGGAGGGTAATGAAATGAGATATGAATTAACAAAGGACCTTGAAACAGGAAATAAAATTATTGACACAGAACATCGTGAGTTAATCCAGGCTGTAAATAAACTTTTAGATTCATGCAGCAAAGGACAGGGACGTTCTAATATGGATACAACAATAACATTTCTGAATAATTATGTAGACAAGCACTTTTCACATGAAGAACAGCTCCAGCAGCAAAGCGGCTATCCTGGCATAAGAGCCCATAAAGCATTTCATGAAAGTTATAAACGGACACTCAGGGAAATTACATATGCTATATTGAAATCAGGCCCAACTATTGCAGAACTTGGAAAATTAAATAAACATGTAAGTATTCTGGTTTCCCATATCCGTACAGAAGATAAAAAACTTGCTAAATATTTAAAACAATAAATTTATATAGTATGGAGATGAGGAAAATGAAAAAAGAAAAGACGAAAAAGAAATCCGGACATGAAACTGCATATGGCAAAATACATGGCGGCTTGTTTCTGACAATTTTTTTAACGACAATCCTGTGTATGATGATTCCACTCCTTGTCACATCGTTTACTACAATGCGCTCTACTTATAAAAATCTGCAAAATATAGCTAATGATAATCTCCACCAGCTTTCACAGGAAAAAATGAATGAAGTAGAATCTGTTATCAATAACCAGATTGCACTGATAAAGGCAGTGGCATATTCCCACTATATTGCTTCAGAGATAGCAAAGCAGTATCACTCTGGCCGCCTTAACACAGTAGAAAATAATAAAATACAAGATTATCTGGGACATATTTTTGAAGATTCAAATGGCCTGTATGAAAATTTTTTTATTACATGTGGAACAACAGGAATTGCAGACGGTCTTGGTGGTGAAACGCTGCATGATGTTACAGGTGAGCCATGGTATGATGCATGTATTGCCGATGGCAGCTTTGTGGGCAATAACATATCTCCTGTAACAGGGAGGCCTGTGTATGTTATCTCCTATGCAATAAAAGACCCTGATACCGATGAAACTATTGGAGGAATAAACAATTCTATTGACCTTGCTGCTATGACAGATAAAATTACAAGTTCTATAGAAACTGAAAGCATGACAGCACTTATTGTAGATATTGATGGATATATTATTGCAAGCCAGAATATAGACCAGATATTAAATATTAATTTTAATGAAGAAAATGACAGTACAGCGACAGCTATGAAACAGATGACAGATATGGAGGACGGCTATGTGTCATTTGAACTGGATGGTGTAGAAAATATAGGCGCATTTTCAAAAAGCGGAAGCATGAATACGCTTGTCTATATGCCAAAGAGCACATATATGGCAACTATTTATGGGTTAATCAGGCAGATTATAATTGTAACTATTTTTTGCTTTTTGATAGCAGTAGTATTAATTGGGCTGATATCATTTTCTATTACAAATCCATTGCGCAAGATGGTAGATACTATTGAACGGTTTGGCCAGGCAGATTTTACAGGAGAAGTTTCTGATACACTGCTTAGACGGAGGGATGAAATTGGTGTGCTGGCCCAGTCTATGAGGCGTATGCAGGAATATATGAAAAGTATTTTCCAGGAAATTATACGTGAAACAGATACTGTAGATGAAAATATTAAACTTTCTAATGAAAAGATAATAACACTGGGTGCAAAAATTAATGAAGTAAATGACCTTACCGGAAACCGGGCGGCTGAAATGCAGGAAACTGCAACAAGTACAGAGGTATTGAACCAGAATACATTTAGCATAAGGGATGCCGTAGATGCAATCAATGCTGAAACCACCCACGGCAAATCGGTTGCTGGCGGGATTAGCGGACGTGCACAGAACCTTAAACAAAACGCAGTACAGTCCCAGAAGTTTGCCAGTGAACTTACATCAGACATTAATGAAGCTCTAAGGGATGCAATTGAACAATCTAAGGCAGTCAACCAGATTGCAGTGCTTTCTGACAGCATTTTAGAAATTGCTTCCCAGACAAACCTGCTTTCCCTGAATGCAAGCATTGAAGCTGCCAGAGCAGGAGAACAGGGAAAGGGCTTTGCTGTGGTAGCTGGTGAAATCCGCCAGCTTGCAGAGAATTCACAACGTGCCGTCACTGAAATACAAGAAGTAACAAAGCAGGTGGTCATTGCAGTAAACAACTTATCCGCCAATGCTGGAAAGAGCCTTTCATTTATTGATAAAACGGTTATTGGGGATTACCAGACAATGGTAGATATCGGGGAGCAGTATTACCAGGATGCAGAATCCATACAGAATCTTGTAGAGACGATTGATGCTTCTGCAATAAAGCTTGCTGGCATAGTAGAAACCATATCTGCATCTATTGATGGAATTTCAGTTGCCAATACAGAAGGTGCAACGGGTATTGCAGATATTGCAAGAAACACATCAGAAATTTTAGAAAATGCTGGTTATGTATCAGAAATTATGGATTCAGTAAAAGACAGTACAAAGAAATTGAAAAATTCCATTAGCAGACTATCTGTATAGAGAACTGGCAGATAGCTGCCATTATAAAATCAGGGAAAGAAGAGGCATATATGGGAAAATATAAACGCATATTTACAATCGTTGTGGACTCTTTAGGTGTGGGGGCTTTGCCAGATGCCGCAGATTATGGAGATGCTGGAGCAGATACTCTGGGACATATTTCACAGTACAGGGACCAGTTTGTTATTCCAAATTTACAAAAGATTGGAATTGCAAATCTTCATCCTCTTAAACAAGTAGAAGCAGCAGAGAGGCCACTTGGTTATTATGCATACTTGTATGAGGCAAGTACAGGAAAAGATACAATGACAGGGCACTGGGAAATGATGGGGCTTCATATTACAAAACCGTTTAAGACATTTACAGAAACTGGCTTTCCTAAAGAACTGATTGATGAATTATCTGAGAGGACAGGGCATGTTATTATTGGCAACAAGAGCGCAAGCGGTACAGAAATTCTTGATGAACTTGCAGAAGAAGAAATTGCTACAGGCCATATGATTGTGTATACATCTGCGGATTCTGTTCTGCAGATTTGTGGTAATGAAGAAACTTTTGGCCTTGATGAACTTTACCGCTGTTGTGAGATTGCACGTGAACTTACAATGAAAGATGAGTGGAAAGTGGGACGTGTTATTGCAAGACCTTATGTTGGAAAGAAAAAAGGCAGTTTTAAGAGAACAAGCAACCGGCATGACTATGCGCTCAGGCCATATGGAAAGACAGCTCTTAATGCATTAAAAGATGCAGGATATGAAGTAATTTCTGTGGGAAAGATTTTTGATATTTTTGATGGTGAGGGACTGACAGAATCCAATAAATCTAAAAGTTCCGTCCACGGCATGGAACAGACTATTGAAATTGCAAATAGGGATTTTAATGGGCTTTGTTATGTGAATCTTGTAGATTTTGATGCCTTATGGGGGCACCGGCGTAATGTGGAAGGCTATGCACAGGAAATTGAAAAATTCGATGTAAAATTAGGCGGGTTAATGGAGCTTATGAATGATGATGATTTAATAATAATTACTGCAGACCATGGAAATGACCCCGTCCACACAGGAACAGACCATACAAGGGAAAGGGTGCCATTTCTTGCATATTCACCATCTATGAAAGGATATGGCAGACTGGATAATATGGATACTTTTGCAGTTGTCGGGGCAACTATTGCTGATAACTTCGGGGTAGCAATGCCAGAGGGGACTATAGGGTATTCTATTCTTGGAAAATTAAATTAGTAAGTATGGCTGTACTGGAATGTAAATTGGAACCAGGAGGTGGTTTTGTGCAAATATCCAGCAGATTTACTATAGCTATCCATATGTTTGCCTGCATGGAAGCATTTGGAAATGACTATAAAATAACCAGTGATTTTCTTGCGTCCAGTATTAATGTAAACCCTGTTATTATACGCAAACTTTTATCACAGTTAAAAAGCGCAGGATTGGTTGAAGTTGCAAGAGGGACAGGCGGTGCTACAACTGCCAGGCCAATAGATGAAATTACATTTTATGATGTATATCTGGCAGTTGGTTTATTGGATGGAGGAGAATTGTTCCACTTTCATGACAATCCCAGCCAGGTTTGCCCAGTAGGAAAAAATATTCATACTGCATTAGATAATAAGTTATCAAATATTCAGAAAGCAATGGAAGATGAAATGAAAAAATACACTATTGCTGATGTTGTCAATGATGTAAAAGCATGTTTTTAAATTCTTAACTACAAAACAGGCCTGGATTTAGGAATTTCCTTAATCCGGGCCTGTCTGATGGTTTGTGTAAAGTTTATATATATGACTTATCAGTTTTAATAACTGCGCGGTACTCCGGATACTTTTCTTCTATTTGCCTGCAGACCTGTTCTTTTATCGTTTTATCTTTACCATGGTATTGGGGTGGTACAATCATATCAAACATAAGATTGCTGTAATCCTGGCAGGGAACTATTCTTAAATCGTGGATTGACAGATTGACATCAACCGATTTAACTACTTCTTCTACCCTGCCTTTCATTTCTTCAATCCTGCTGTCATTGACATCAACAGGGTCCATATGGATTACACACTCACAGTTAAATTTTTCATTCAAATCATTTTCAATATGGTCTATCAGGCTGTGGATTTCGTAAATATTTCTGTTCCCGGGGACTTCTGCATGAAGTGAAACCATCATTTTGCCTGGACCATAGTCATGGATTATCAAATCGTGGATTCCAAGAATTCCTTCATGTGACATAATAATTGAGTCTATTGAATCTACAATTTCTTTTGACGGCTTTGTGCCAAGAAGTGGTGAAACAGTATCCCTTGCAGCACTGTAACCGGTAAACAGGATAAAAACGGCAACAATTGTGCCTGCATATCCATCTATATTGTGGCCTGTAAATTTCATTATAAGCATTGATATAAATACAACAGAGGTTGCAACTGAGTCGCTTAAACTATCTGCTGCTGTTGCTTTCATAGCTGCTGAATTTATCTTTTTGCCAATACTCATATTATAAAATGCCATATAAATTTTTACAGCTACAGATACAATAAGAATAACAAATGCAAGCATACTTGTGTCAACATCTTCCGGGCTAATTATTTTGCGGGCTGAAGTTATAAGAAGTTCAAATCCCATAAGTATAATAGCCATTGAAACGATAAGGCCTGATATATATTCAACCCTTCCATGCCCAAATGGATGTTCATTATCAGGGCTTAACCCTGTAAACTTAAAACCTGCAAGTGTTATTACTGATGAGCCGGCATCAGATAAATTATTAAATGCATCGGCTGTTACCGCAACTGAACTACTGGCAATTCCTGCAAAATATTTAAAACCAAAAAGAAGTATATTTAAAAATATGCCAGTTATGCTTCCAAGTATTCCATATTTTCTCCGGACTTCAGCATCATCATAGTTATCTGGATTTTTTATAAAAAGTTTACTAAGTAATGAAATCATATAAATCTACTGCAGACACCTCCAATTCCATATCAGCTATTAAGCTGTTCACATACCTTTGCCAGTATTGCACATTCAAGACGTTTGCGCATAATTTTGCATGACAGTTCATGGGCTTTGTGGATATCACCATTATAGATATAATTATTTGCATTACAGCCGCCACTGCAGTAAAACTTTGCCCAGCAGTCACGGCATGAAGGTTTTGAATATACATGGCATCCTGCGAACTCTTTTTTGATGTTTTCATTAAATGTGTGTTCATGCAGGTTTCCCATTTTATATTCCTCATGTCCGGTAAACTGGTGGCATGGATAAATATCTCCTTCAGGAGTGACCGCTACATATTCATTGCCGCTTCCACATCCACGAAGCCTTTTTATTACACATGGACCCTGGTCAAGGTCAATCATAAAATGGAAAAAATTTATCTTTCCGTTGTTTTTCTTTATTTCAGCAATTTTACAAACCAGTTTGTCATATTCTGCATAAATTTTATCCAGGTCTTTTTCTGTAATTGCATATTCAATGCTTTCATCCTCCATAACAGGCTCAACTGAAATCTGGTTAAATCCTGTATTATAAAGATGAAGCACATCTTCTGAAAAATCAAGATTATATTTTGTGTATGTCCCACGCACATAATATTCCTTATCCCCACGGTTCTCTACAAGACGCTTATATCCGTCCACAATTTTATCATATGAACCGCTTCCATCCACACGTACCCTCATCCTGTCATTAACTTCTTTACGGCCATCTATGGAAAGTACAACATTAGACATTTCTTTATTTATAAAATCAATTTTATCATCTGTAAGAAGCATGCCATTAGTAGTAATTGTAAACCTGAAATTTTTGCCATATTCCCTTTCCTTGCTACGTGCATATCTGACAATTTCTTTTACTACTTCAAAATTCATAAGTGGTTCACCACCAAAAAAGTCTACTTCCAGATTTTCACGTCCGGCAGATTTTTCAAGAAGGAAATCAATAGCTGCTTTGCCAGTTTCAAGAGGCATAAGTTTTCTTCCAGTGCCAAAATCACCAGTAGAGGCAAAGCAATATTTACATCTTAAATTGCAGTCATGGGCAATATGCAGGCATAAGGCTTTAATTGGCGATTCCACAGCAGTATCTGCATAATCACCATAGATATCTCTGCTAAATAGCAGATTGTCTTCATATAGTGAAACTATCTCACTATATGCTTCCTTGATATCTGAAGAGTTATACTTATTATTTAATCTGGAAATTATTTCACCAGGACATTCTTTTGCCAGTGGCAGATTAATATAATCAAGCAGTTCATAGGTAATATCATCAATAACATGAACTCCGCCACTATTTACATCCAGCAGTATATTTATATCTTTTGCTTTAAATTTATGAATCATATTAGTTATGTCACCTTTCTTTCAGTATATTCAGACAGACTATAAATGTCCATCATAGATTTTTAATAAGATAAATTTAAGGCTGCCACAGGAAACCTGCAACAGCCATTAAATCCAGCCATATGGCAAATATGTACCAGTTTAGTTATTGCTTTCATTAGCACACTTCTGGTTGCCAACTGTACATGAAGTTTTACAAGCTGACTGGCATGAAGCCTGGCACTTGCCGCAGCCGCCTTTTTTAGCAGTTGCACTTAAATTAGCTTTGTTAATTGTTTTAATATGTTTCATATAAGAACCTCCATATTATTAATAATACAAATATAAAAATTATATCATATATAAAAAAAATTACAACCTTTTCGCCAAAAACTACCAACATATTTTTATTTTTGTTGTCCATAATAATACCAAGATAAGCGATAACTTATCTTAAAATGGGAAGATATCAATCCAGTAATACAATGGAATCAAATCATCCCACAAATAATAGAAAAGGAGGTATGAAATAATGACAAGTAATAATAGTTCAAGAATGGAAGTGCCACAGGCAAAAGAAGCAATGAACAAGTTCAAGATGGAGGTAGCAAATGAAATCGGTGTGCCACTTAAAAATGGTGGTTACAATGGAGATTTAACTTCTGCCCAGAACGGTTCAGTTGGTGGCGAAATGGTCCGCCAGATGATTAGGCGCCAGGAAGAAGAAATGTCTGGAAGATAATAAACAGCAATAAGAAATTGTAAAATTTCTTAACACTGTGAACAACAGTAAGGATGTATATTATATCTTAACAGTTATAATATACATCCTTTTTTACTTAATTGTGTTTTAGATAAAATTTAGAAATCAACGGATTTGCCTTCAGGTTTATCATTTATTACATAATAAGCTTTTCTTGCATCAATATTCATATATACCTGCAGCTTTTTGATAGAAGAAATCCTATGTCCCTCGTTTTTATAAGCTTCTTTAATTCTGTCAATAATCTCTTCCGACAATATCTTTTCCTCTTGGAATTCAATGTACACTTCCTGGATTTTTTCAACCAGCTTAGAATCCTTTTTAGATTTTTTAGAAGCTTTTTCATCAGTTTTACTGTCTTCAGTTTTTGAAGAAGCACGTCTGGTATACTTTCTTTTTTTACGTGGTTCTTCTTCTGGTGTTTTTGCAGTTTTAGCATCACTATCAGGCTGTGCAGCTTCTGGAACAGTTTCTTCTGAAGTTTCAATACCATCATTTTTAGTTTCTGCAGATGTATTCTCTTCTTTTGCTTCTTCCTTAGCTGCATCTTCTCTGGAAATTACAACGTTTTCTTCCTGAACATCAGTCTCCTCAACTGCTGCTGTATTTTCTACAGGTTTCTCCGTTTTTGTCTTTGCAGTTTTTTTTCTACTACTGTTAGCCATTTTTGTCATTCCTTTCTTATTTTTTACTGAAGGCACTAGCTAATTTTATCTAATAGCCCAATTTTTATATACAACAAAAGTCTATAACTTTTTCGCAAAAGTTGCAAGTAATTTTTGTAATTTTTTTAATGTTTTACTATAAATTTTTTAAAAAATGAAGCCTTGGAAATATTTTAGATAATTTTTTATATTTCCAAGACCTGTTTTATAATTCTAAAATATTATCCTTTCATTTTTGGCTTAAAGATTAAAGATGCAATATATCCCCATAAAAGAGCTGTAGAAATTCCTACTGCACTTGCTGTAAATCCTCCTTTATAGAGACCGATAAAACCTTCATTGTCAATCGCATCTTTTACACCTTTAAAAAGTGTATTGCCAAATCCAAGCAAAGGTACAGTGGCTCCGCTTGCTGCCCATTTTTCAAATGGTTCATAGAGCCCGAGAGCACCAAGTAAAGCTCCTGTACATACAAGGATAACCATTATTCTTCCAGGCAGCAGCTTTGTATTATCCATAAGTATTTGTACAATAACACAAATAGCACCACCCACAACAAAAGATAACAGATAATTCATATTTTATTAATTTCTCCTTTCTGGAATTATATTTTACCGTCTTTCAAGTAATACTGCATGTGCAATACCTGGAACACTATTTCCTTCGTTAAAACTTACCTGGGATAAGAGAGCACCTGTTGGAACAAAAAGAACCCTTTTCCATTCCCTGCTTTCAAGCATTTTTAAAATATACCCTGTAAGCATAACTGCACTACAGCCGCATCCACTTCCTCCAGACTGCACATTCTGTTCTTCACCGTATATTTCAATTCCACAGTCCATATAATTTTCTGATATATCATATCCTTTTGCTCTTATAATATCGATTAGTATATCCTTTCCAACAAGCCCAAGATCGCCTGTAATAATTTTATCATATTGTCCGGGACTGTGTCCAAAATCAATAAAATGCTGTACTATTGCATCTGCTGCCGCAGGCGCCATGCATGCACCCATATTCATATTGTCTTTTATTCCATAATCGACAATTTTTCCAGTTGTAATTCCAACAATATGGACTTTATTTTTTTCTTCAGGTACCTTATCAGGAGATTTATATCCTGCCGGGATACCACTTGCCGCTGAAACAACTACAGCGCCACTTCCTGTAACAGTCCATGTTGCTGATTTATTACGCTGGTTAGCGTATCCAAGCGGAAACCTGAACTGTTTTTCAGCACTTGCAAAATGGCTAGAGGTAAGTGCAAGTACGTTATCTGCAAAGCCTCCTTCTGCTATCATAGATGCAATGGCAAGGGATTCACCCATTGTTGAACATGCACCATACACTCCAAATAGAGGTCTTTCCAGTTTAATAAGACCAAATGAAGAAGCCATAAGCTGTCCAAGTAAATCACCTGCCACAATATATCTCATATCTTCAGTTGTACATCCTGCTTTTTGTATTGCAAGTTCTGCTGCTTTTTCCTGGAATTTTCCCTCTGCCTCTTCCCAGCTGTCTTCTCCTGCCATTGGGTCCTGCTCTATTTCGTCAAAGTATTTGCCATAAGGCCCGTCTGCCTCTTTTGTGCCAACAACTGATGCTGCTCCGCGTATAAAAGGCGGATGGGCAAATTTTATACTCTGTTTACCTAATTGTTTATTTTCTGCCATAATCTACCTCACTTTTGCGTGGTGGATTTTTCCACCTTGGATTTCAATTAATAATAATTAGTTTGCCGGTTTTTAATAATAATATTCCTGCAAAAAGGCTGTATACATCTTTTATGCATACAGCCTCTGATAGTACTATAATATAATGATGCGACGGATCGCTACATTGCTACGCAATTTCCGCAATCCTGCCAACACCTCCAATCCCGCATATTTGCAAGCAAATCTGCTTCTTGTCGGTGTTTGGCGGGTCAGGCCAGTAGATAGCAAATTGCGTGCAAGCACGCATTGCTACCTACTTTTGACCCTGGCATCATATAATATCATCTACTTCATTTAATGTTTCTTCATCGCCAAGGTCTATTTTCTTTAACTGTTTTCTATATAGTATATCATATAACACAGGTACTATAAACAATGTCATAAATGTCGCATATACCAGCCCGCCGATTATAACGATTGACATACCTTTGCTCATAGCGGCTGTAGTGTCCTGGCTTACTGCCATTACTGACATTGCAAGTATTGTTGTAAGGGCAGTCATCATAATAGGGCGCATACGTGTTTTTCCTGTTTCTACAAGTGCCTCTCTTTTTTCCATGCCATCAAGACGCAATTTATTAGCATAGTCTACAAATACAATACCATTATTAACTACTACACCTGAAAGTACGAGAAATCCCATAAGTGCCATTACTGAAATCTCTTCGCCTGTTATAATAAGCGCTATAAGTCCTCCAGTAAATGCAAGAGGAATTGTAAGCAGTATTATAAATGGAGACAGGAGGCTGGCAAACTGTGCCACCATTACAAGATAGATAAATATAACAGCAAGGCCTATCATAGTAAGCATACTCTTTACCATTTCATTATTTGTCTCACTTTCGCCTGCAACCTTTATTTCATATCCGTCTTGTACCTTATATTCATTGATAAGTTTTTCTACATCCCTGCTTAAAAGTGTTGTGTTGTAGCCATCTTTTGTTGTGGCAGTTACTGATATATAATTTACCAGATTTTCTCTTTTGACTGTTGCAATGGATGTGCCTTCTTTTAATTCAGCAAACTCTTTAAGCTTATGTTTTTTCTTTTTAGTTTCACCTTTATCATTAGTTGTTGTAGTTTCAAACTCATAATCCATTATATTTCTGGTATTGAGTTCTTCCCTTTCATCAATTATCTTTACGTCATATTGTTCTTCATTCACTGTAATGGTTGTAGAATCTTTATCTGTTGAGAGTCTGGCAGCAAGTTCTGCATACACTTGTGCAACAGTCAGGCCAAGCCTCATAGCCTTTTTCTTCTTGACTTGTACAACCAGTTCCTTATCTGCTTTTTCCTGTCCATTTGTAACTTCTTCAAATCCGTCAACGCTTTCAACCATCTTTTTAACATCTTCGCTAATTTTAAGAAGTTTACCGGGGTCTTTGCCATATATATTAATTTCAAGCCCGCTTCCCATCATGCTTGACATATCCATATTTGATTCTGATACTGAATAGTCTTCAAGCTTTTTATCTTCAAGTATTTTTTCAATCTTTGCTGCAATCTCTTTATTTCTATTAGCATATTCTTCATCAAGAAGTATCATTGCAGAATACTGTTTTTTATCTGTGCTTACAGAACCCATAACAGATGTTGCACTGCTAAGCATTGTACCAACAGTATTTACGCCTTTTATTTTTTGTACTTCAGAGGCTATCTCATCTGAAAGCTTATAATCTTCTTCTGCAGAGGTATCATCAGGCGCAGTAAATGAAACAGACATCTGTTCACTGCCCATTTCAGGGATAAAGACTATTCCCATCTTTATTACCTTATTTACTGAAAATACTAAAAGCCCTATAGCAATAACAAGTGGTATTATTTTAAATCTCAGACAGAAACGTGCTGTTTTTTCGTAGACATTTATAATTGCATCAAACCAGCGGTGCTTTTTTTCATTTGCTTTATTAAGAAGTGCAGAACCCATAGATGGTACAACTGTAAGTGCTACTATAAGGCTCGCTGACAGGCTGTATGTGATTGTAAGACACATATCCTGCATTATCTGTCTTGTAATTCCTTCTGTAAATACTATTGGAAGGAATACACATATAGTAGTAAGTGTTGATGAAAAAATAGCTCCTGCTACCTGGTTTGCACCCATTACAGCAGCACGTGCTGCTGGTACGCCTTTGCTTCTGAGCCTGTATATATTTTCAACAACTACAATAGAGTTATCTACAAGCATGCCAACACCAAGTGCAAGACCTGACAGTGAAATAATATTTAATGTAATATCAGTAAAGTACATAAGTACAACTGCAAATAGTACACTAAGCGGTATGCTAAAGGCAACTACTATTGTAGGCCTTATATCTTTAAGAAAGATTAATAATACAATTATGGCAAGAAGTGCACCCCATAGGAGGTTAGACAGCACTGAATCAACAATAAGTCTTATATAATCTCCCTGGTCCATAAGGTTAGTAAACCTTAAACCTTTATTTTCTTCCTCAAGTTTTTTAAATGCACTGTTACATCCATCTGATACATCAGATGTTCCTGCTGTACTTGACTTTGAAATACTTAAAAGAACAGCGTCATTGCCGTTGACTTTTCCGTATGAGTCAGCTGAATTGTCAACAATATTAATATCAGCAACATCACATAATTTTACATCACCAATATCTTTAATATTACATAAAACAGCATTTTTCATCTCATCAATGCTGTTATACTCATCTCCGACTTTTATAAGATACTGGGTTTCATCTTCACTTATATATCCGGCTGGCATGGAAAAGTTCTCAGCAGTAAGTATATTTGAAAGCTGTTCCATAGTAAGCAGTTCATCAAGATTTGCACTTTCAAGTGCCTGTTTTTTTGACTCTTTAAATGATTTTTGTGCACTGTCTAATTCACTCTGGCTGTTTTTCAGTGCTGATTCTGCATTGGAAATTTGTGCATTGGCAGAGCCAAACGCAGCGGCAGCAGTAATTTTTCCTGATTCAACCTGCTCATATCTGTCTTCTGCTTCTGCAATGGACTTTGTAACTTGCCCGACTATAGCTTTTGCAGCTGCAATTTCAGTTTTTAAATTGCCAAGTGCAACATCAATTTGTGGTATTCTCACTTCTACAATATTATACAGCATTGAAAGGTTTTTCTTAGTAATGTTTTTAGCAGCTTCTGTCTGTCCCTGGGATTCCATTACATTTTTTAAAGCCTTTAATTTGTCTGGGTTGTCTATTGCATCTTTAACATCAAGCGGGAGTGATGCAAGCTGCACGGCAGCCTGTGTGCCAGCTAGCTCTTTAGCCTGTTCTTCAGCCTTTTGTATGTATTCGTCAGCAGCTGTACCCAGGACGCTTTTATACTCTTCTAAATACTGTTCCACATTATCTTCTGTTATCTCTATATCTAAACCAGAGGCTTCTACTATGCCTTGTGCCATTGCAACAAGAATCTGCTTGTATGCAGCATCATATATTGCTTTATAGCCAGCGCCATCTTCGGAAAAAGCATCCCTTAGGGCCTTTATAGCATCATTTATCTGGTTATATGAGCTGACCACTCCATTATCTTTATATGCTTTTTTTTCTGTTTTAAGCGCTGTCTGGCTTGCCTTAAGGCTGGTAAGCTGTGAATTATACGCAGTCTTTGTAGCGATTGCCTCATTCATCATCTTGCTGTATTTGGCAAGCTCTGCTGACTGCTGTTCCTGCTGCTCCTGAAGTGCATTTTTCTGTTCTTCAAGTTCCTTTTTACCTTCTTCAAGCTTTCTCTTTGCGTCATTAATTTCTTTCTTTGCTTTAGCAAGCGTCTTATCTGTCTTAGCAAGTATTTTTTCATTAATGTCATCAATTTTATCCTGGTTAAGCACAACTTCTATAGACTTTACAACACTTCCTGATTCTGTTACATTAGCAACGCCATCCTGTCTCTGGATTTCTGGAATTACTACATCATCTACAAATTTAGAAAGTTCAATTCTGTCTTTTCCTTTATAGTCAACACTTGTAATCATTGTAGCCATCATATCTGCTGAGATTTCCATAATCATAGGATTGCCGGCAGTATCAGGCAGGTCAAGCTGGTTTACTGCAGATGAAACTTTAACCATAGCAGCATCCATATCTGTATCATCTTCAAACTCCAGTGTAACCAGGCTTGCATTTTCCATTGACTGGCTTGTTACATTCTTTACGCCATTAACTGTACCTGTACCGCTTTCCACATGTTCTGTTACATCTTTTTGTACTTTTTCAGGAGATGCACCAGGATACGTAGTTATAATCATCATATATGGCAGGTTCATATGAGGCAGAAAGTCTGTTGACATTCTTGTAAAACTTACTATTCCCAGTACAAGTACCATAATAACTGCTACAAGTACTACGAATGGTTTTTTTACACTAAATTTTGGCATAGTCCTCTCCATTCCAGTGTACTTTTTGTGTACACAAACTGTCTTAAATTAACGTTACTATAACTCCATGCATATTCATAATTACATGCAAAGTTTCCAGTTGTCAATTTATATACTATTATTTATAGTAAAAAGTATGTGATTTATATCTAAAATTCATATAAATATGTTATGCCAGCCTTATTGCCGTCTGCCTTGAAATGTACTTTTGCACCTGGAATTAGCGGCATCATAGGAGGAAGATGCCCTATGTCAAGATCCATTATAACAGGTACATTATATTCACCTAAAACAGCAGTAACAGCTTCATACTGGTTAATGCCAAAAAGTTCTTCACCAAAACACAGTGGGCGGCCTATAAGAAAACATTTTACATATTTAAACCATCCTGCATGTTTTAGCTGCCACAGTGCCCTGCGGATTCCCATCACATTTAAATCACATGCTTCCATAAACCATATTATGCCATCTTCTTTATATCTTTCATTAAATTCTGGAACTTTGTCATATTTTGTGCCAGCAAGAATACTAAGGCAGTCAAGACAGCCGCCAATAAGCCTGCCGGTAATGTCCGCCCTGCCATTGCAGTTATAATACTGGGTTTTTGTTTTTTCTGTAACATTGTATGGTTCAAGCGGGTTTTCTTCTGTTTTAAGTGATTCTTTTTCCCACAAACCATAACTGTATATTGTAGAAATTTTATTTGTAATTATATCCAGTGCATCCTGTATAGATTTATGCCACGTCCTCATTCCGAAAGCTGGCGCACATGGTCCATATATGGCAGCCGTATCACAAAGTGTTGGCAGCAGGAACGTCATATTAGTGTTATCAGAAAAGCCCATATACCACACTGGTTCTGCCCTGGCTATACTTTTAAAATCAACATAGTCAAGAACTTCACACATAAGTTCACCGCCACCACAGGAGATAACCACATCAGCTCTTTTTTTTGCCATAAAACTATTAAGTTCTTCACCACATTTTTCAGGAGTATTGCTTATACCTGTCCCACAGCCTTTATAACAGTTTTCACCAATTTCAAGGTTATATCCCATTGTAATAAATTTTTTCTGCGCATTTATAAATCCACTTTTATATGGTTCTATATTGCATCCAAATGATGGCGCTGCAAAACCTATAGTCCCGCCATCTTTTAAAAATTCTGGTATCCTCATTCTTCCATCCACTCCTTAAACATTGCAATTTCACGTGTATATCCTTCATTATCATTAGGTGTTTCTAATATAAAAGGCCTGCCGGCAAAAGCAGGATGAAGTGCAAAGCGTTTTAGTGCTTCAAGTCCGATTTTTCCATAGCCAATTTTTTCATGCCTGTCTTTGTGTGAGCCACATTCATTTTTACTGTCATTAAAATGTATTGCATATAGATTTTCAAGACCTATAATTTTATCAAATTCTTCAATTACGCCATCCAGATTGTGGACTATGTCATATCCTCCATCCCATATATGGCATGTATCAAGACATACGCCAATTTTATCTTTTAATTTTACTCTGTCAATAATCTCTTTTAGCTCTTCAAAATTTCCACCAACTTCGCTGCCTTTTCCTGCCATAGTTTCAAGCAGTATAGTAGTTGTCTGCTCGGGCAGTATTATTTCATTAAGCACACTAGCAATAATTTCAATTCCTTTTTGTACACCCTGTCCAGTATGTGAACCAGGATGAAAATTATAATAATTGTCAGGAATGTATGCCATCTTCTTTATATCATCTGCAAATATATTTTTGGAAAATGTTCTTACATCTTCTTTTACAGAACACAGGTTCATCGTGTATGGTGCATGTGCAACAAGCTTTCCAAAATTATTTTCTCTGGCTATCCCAAGAAATTTCTCTATATCGTTTTTATCAATCTCTTTAGCTTTGCCTCCTCTTGGATTTCTTGTAAAAAATGCAAACGTATTTCCTCCAAGTGCTAATGCAGTATTTCCCATTGCCGCATATCCATCTGAAGAAGATAAATGATTTCCTATATAGTACATATTTTACCTCATTTCTGCCTGCTGCTAATTCCATTCATAGCATAGCAGCTCACAATTTTGTATAGAATAATCTGCGAATTCTTCATTAGTTTCATCAAAAAAATATGAGTGGACAATTCTTGCTATGCCATTGTGTGCTACTACAAGATAAGTTTTATTCTTATCTTTTTTAATTTCATCAAGAAAGTTATAAACCCTCTGTGCAACCTTAAGCATTGACTCACCATCTGAATAATTATCAGCAAAATGATGCTTTGCTTCTTTAAACTCATCAGAACGCCTGTCCATGCCCTCATACTTTCCAAAATTCTGCTCTATTATACGCCTGTCTGTGTGCATTGGAGTATCTATAGCCTCTGCAATAAAACCAGCCGTTTCCCTTGCCCGTTTAAGAGGGGAAGCAATTATTTCATCTATAATAATATCTTTGTCTTCTTTTATTCTTATGCCAAGTTCCATAGCCTGTTTTTTTCCAAGCCCTGTAAGTTCAGTATCTGTTGCACCACAAACTTTGTTTTCTGTATTGCCGGTAGTTTCACCATGTCTCGTAAAATATAAATAGCCCATAATAATTACCTGTAACGTTTAAAACGTTCCTTTTCTTTTTATTTTATTTTAAAATACCACATATGCCAGTTCTTATCAATGTTAAATTTCATAAAGATGTTACACCAAAGATATTATATTATTGTTATCGGTTTTAATAACTGCTTAAATAGTTCATTGCTTGAACCACAAGATAATTCATGGTACTATCTAAGAATAGTAATTATGGTACAAAAACCAGCCTGTACCCAATATATGGGTTTTAATACTTATATATTGGATAAAAATTATGCTGATTTGCCGTTATAATTAGAAAAAGCATGTTGTAAAAATGAGGTGTGGTAATGGCATTAGATAGTGAATTTATCGGGGAAAGAATCCGGAGTGTCAGGGAAATTAATAATATGACACAGAAAAAGTTTGCTGAAAAAATGCATATGACTCAACAGACACTTAGCAGATATGAAAATGGGACAACACCAATTCCATACACTGAATTAGCTAATATTTCTATAGAATTCAGTATTCCAGTTGGATATTTTTTTGGATTAGATATTGACGGGATATCAGGAGAAGAATTAATTCTCGTTGAGTATTACCGCAAAATAAATGAACGGCTAAGGCATATGGCATTTGACTTAATGAAAACACTTTCTGAGGAATTTCCAAATGACTAATGGGTAAAGGGTAAAAAATACTTATGAACATTCTGGTTTTAGACAGCAACAAAAAAAGCAGAAATGCTTTATTAAGAATAGTTAAATCCTGTTATGGGGTCAGCAATGTATTTGCATTTGCACATAGGAAAGAGGCTTTAATTTGTGCAACAGATAACCGGATTGATTTATTTCTAATAGATATTGTATTTGAGGCTGATAAAAGTAATAATAATTCTGGCATAAAATTTGCCGATTCATTGAGAAGATATGATTTATATAAACTTACTCCAATAATTTTTATCACATCACTTGCCGGGCTTGAAGGTGAACTTTTAAAAAGAATCCACTGTTATGACTATATTGAGAAGCCAATAGGGGATGGCAGGTTAATCAGGACCTGTATTAATGAAGTACTGGAAGCAGTTGAAATGTGCAGGATACCGGAAAAACGTGAATATATACCTTTGCGCTATGCTGGGATTGGTTATATTATCTATCTGGATGAAGTAATTTATTTTGAAAACAGAAGAGGAACACTATATATCCATACAGTTGATGATGATATTGCCATTCCAAATCTTTCCAGTAAAAAATTTATGAACAGGATTAAACGGACAAAATTTTTAACGCCAACTTATGGAACTGCTGTTAATATAGACTATATATCCAGCATTGATTTTAGAAATAAAGAAGTATATTTAAAGAACAGTGAGGATATAATTCCAATTGGAGGAAGAAAGTTTAAGCAGTTTAAAGAGGATTATTTTAATTGCCGGAATTAAATCATATAATAAATACAGGACTGCCGCACTAAGAGTTATTTAATTTACTTATTGCGGCAGTCCTTATTTTTATACCTGTTACTATATATATTTTGTTTGTTAAAGTATAAAAATATTTGTTTTACTTTACATTAATAAAAAATATAGCTACATAAAATGTACTATTGAAATAATGTCAATATATATATTGATTTTGTACATAAATTAATTATTAAATATATTATTTTACTAATGTATATAAAATAAACAGTACA
>DKXQ01000276.1:11496-16639 GCA_002493085.1 Lachnoclostridium sp. UBA7122 | reverse complement strand
ATTTAAAAAGTTGTACAATATATCTAAATTTTCGTATATCCAGATAAAGTTACACTATCCTAAAAGTATTTTATAGAGAAATGGGGAAATATTATGGTTAAAGAACAGTTTGATGGATATAAGTATATTGAAGGCGGGGTATGTGCAGCAGCAGGTTTTACGGCAAATGGGCTTAACTGTGGAATTAATCCTGTAAAAGAAAAAAATGACCTTGGGATAGTCTGCAGTGAAGTGCCATGTAATACAGCGGCAGTTTATACACGTAATAAAGTAAAAGGCGCACCAATTATAGTTACACAGAGACATTTAGAAAAAAGCGGCGGGATATCAAGGGCTGTAATAGTTAATTCTAAAAATGCTAATACATGTAATGCCAATGGTGAGGAGATTGCAGAACAGACCAGTGAACTTGCAGCAAAGGAACTTGGCATAAAGCCAGAGGAAGTTATTGTAGCTTCTACAGGTGTAATAGGTATGCCAATATTTATTGAGCCATTTGAAAGCCATATGCATGAGCTTGTGTCAGGACTTTCTAAAGCAGGACATACAGATGCTGTTAAGGCAATTATGACCACAGATACAGTAAGAAAAGAAGTGGCAGTTGAGTTTGAAATTGAGGGCAAAACCTGCCATATTGGAGGCATGGCAAAGGGAAGCGGGATGATACACCCGGATATGGCAACTACTCTTAACTTTATAACAACAGATGCAGCAGTTTCAGCAGAAATGTTACAAAAGGCGTTATCTGGCATTGTTAAAATTACATATAACTGCCTTAGCATTGATGGTGATACTTCTACCAATGATATGGCCAGCGTGATGGCTAATGGGCTTGCTGGGAACAGTCTGGTTGTATCAGAAGGCACGTCATATGAAACATTTAAAAAAGCACTTTATATAGTAATGTCTAATCTCACAAAGATGCTTGCAGCAGATGGCGAAGGTGCTTCTAAGTTCCTTGAGTGTACATGTACAGGAGCACCAGATATTGATTCAGCAATAGCAGTTGCAAAGAGTGTCATACATTCCCCGCTTGTTAAATGTGCAATGTTTGGCGGAGATGCAAACTGTGGACGTATTCTCTGTGCAATAGGCTATGCACCAGCAGATATTGATGTTACAAAAACCAGTGTATCACTTGCCTCTGCTGCCGGTGAAGTTTCCGTTTATAAAAACGGTTCAGCACTGCAGTTTTCTGAAGAAAAGGCAGCAGAAATACTTGCACAGCATGAAATCTATATTAATATAGACCTGGACCAGGGGCAGGCAAGTGCAAAAGCATGGGGATGCGACCTGACATATGACTATGTTAAAATAAATGGAGATTACAGGTCATAACAATTTTCCCAGAACTTCTTTAAACATGTACCCATATAATCTTTTGTTACAACATTATATGGGTACCATTCACGTGGAAATAGTGCCTGGTAGCTTTTGTCCAGGAATCTTTCATCTAACAGCAGTATAGCTCCCTTATCTGTACTGGTACGTATAACTCTGCCAGCAGCCTGCAGGACTTTATTCATTCCAGGGTACTGGTAAGCATAATTAAATCCAGAGCCCTTGTGTTCCTCAAAATATTCACGGAAAAGCTCGTTCTCTGTACATATCATAGGAAGTCCTGTTCCAGCTATAACAACTCCTATAAGCCTGTTATTTTTTAAATCTATCCCTTCCCCAAATATGCCTCCAATTACACAAAGTCCTGCTGTGGTGTGGCCAGGATTATCTGCAAACTTTAATAAAAAATCCTCCCGCTCCTGCTCATCCATTGATTGGTTTTGCAGGTAAATGCATATCTTTGGAGTATTATTTTTTATAAATTCTTTACTGTCATTGAGTGTATAGCCATTATTGTACAGGCACTCATGCAAATATTGTGTTATATTGCCTAACATCGCATAAGATGGGAAAAAGACCAGATAGTTTCCAGTTTTAGCAGTTATAAAATCATAAATATAACCAGCAATTTTATTATATTCTAATGGTGTGCGTCTTGTATATTTTGTACTGGTATCTGATGCTATCATAACCAGCCTGTTTTGTACAGGAAATGTTGAAGGTGCGTATATTGCGTAATCATCCTGTCTTCCAGCAAGCTGTTCCATATAATAGCGGACTGGCAGCAGTGTTGCAGAAAAAAATATAGCAGACCTTCCTCTGTTTAAATAGTTATCAAGGTTGTTTGACGGGTCCATACATTTTAAATGCAGGCAGAACCCGCCACTATTATTGTAATCACCATAAATAATATACTTTTCATCCAGTATTTCATGTATATTTAAAAATTTACAAATTTTAAAATAAAACTCAAGCAGCTTTTCACTGGTTTCAGTACTTACAGGATGTGGGAAATCTGGCATCTTGTGGAAAAATTCGTCAAAAGCAGACGAAAGCTTTATAAGGTTTAATACAAACTCTTCAATATCTGTTATATTGTATTTTTTTATATCATCACACTCTCTCTTAAGCCTGAGCATGTATATGCTGCATGTATCTATCGCCTTTGCAAGCTTTATGCTTGCCGTTCCTGCAGCTTTGGCAGCTTCTGTAAAATACTCTTTAACCAGCATTGCAGAATACATATTACGTGCGCGGTCCACAAGGTTGTGTGCTTCATCTATAAGAAATACATAATTGTTTTGTTTTTGTGTGCTAAAGAAACGTTTAAGGTTAGCAGAGGGGTCAAATACATAATTATAATCGCAAGTAATTGTATCAGCCCAGACAGATGTATCAAGGCACATTTCAAAGGGGCATACATTGTACTTTTCTGCATATTTTAAAATTACATTTCTTGAAATATTATCCTCATGTGTAATAACATCAAAAACAGCATCATTTATACGGTCAAAGTGTCCAAGTGCCCTTGGGCATGCAGCGGGATTGCACTGGGGTTTGTCCAGTATGCACAATTTTTCTTTGGCAGTAATTGTTATATTTTTTAGTGACATGCCTTTATCTGAAAGAAGCCTGAATGTATTTTCAGCAACAGTCCTTGTAATAGTCTTGGCAGTCAGATAAAATATTTTTTCTGTCACCTGTCCACCTATCGACTTTACAGCTGGAAATATTACAGATATAGTTTTGCCAGTGCCTGTAGGAGCTTCTATATAAAGCCGCTTTTTACGCAGTATGGACTGGCAGACTCCTTTTACAATATCAGCCTGGCCGCTGCGGTATTCAAATGGAAACATAATGGCACGTATTGATTCGTTTCGTTTTTCATGCCATCTGGTCTGCCATGCGGCCCACTTAGCATAGCTGCTAATAAGATTATAAAACCAGTTTTTTAAATCACTATATTCTATAATTTCATTAAAATACCGGATGTTTTCTGTAGGTATGTGGCAGTATGTCATACGTATGCCAATTTGTGGAAGCCTGTGCTCTGTAGAATAGATATATCCGTAACAGAGAGCTTGTGCACGATGCACAGGAACAGGTTCTTTCATATTTGAAATATCATAATAAACACCTTTGATTTCATCTATATTAATTCCTGTTTTGTCAGTAAATATCCCATCTGCCCGTCCATCAAGGGTTATTTCAAAATCCACATTGTCATATGTGAAAGGAAAAGTTATAGATAAAGCAATTTCAGAATGATAACCAGGTCCCATACACATCTGCAGCTTTCTGTGTATGCGGCTTCCCTGCTGCATTACTTCAGGGTTTCTTATGCCTGATGATGAAATTAAGCTGCCAGAGCGCATTATAAATTCAACAAGGGTACGTACGGATATTTTTAACGTATTCATTTTGCCTCCCCGCTTTCCAGGACCTTTGCCCTGCTTTGGCTATATTATATCAGAACATAAGTTCTATGTAAATATAAAGTGGCAAAATTTTATTGATTTTTCCGGGTAAATGAAATATACTATCTGTATATTTTTATATTAATCATAAGTTTTTAAATGGAGGATATAAGTATGATTGTCCAGCCAAAAGTAAAAGGTTTTATATGTACAACAGCACATCCTGACGGGTGCAGGGCAGCAGTAAAAAAACAGATAGACTATATTAAGTCACAGCCAAAGGCGGATGGCTATAAAAAGGTCCTGGTTATAGGTGCATCTATGGGATATGGCATTGCAAGCAGGATTGCTGCTACATATGTGTATGGTGCGGATACTATTGGTGTAATATTTGATAAACCAGGCAGGGAAAAGCGCACTGCGTCAGCCGGATGGTATAATACAGCAGCATTTGAAGAATTTGCAACAGCAGATGGATATTATGCAAAGTCATTAAATGGTGATGCATATTCACAGGAAATGAAAGACAAAGTTATAGAACTTATTAAAAATGACTGGGGTAAAGCTGATATGGTAATATACAGCATTGCTGCTCCAAGGAGGACTGCACCGGATGGCACAGTTTACCGCTCTGTCCTTAAAACAACTGGCAAAGAATATACTAATAAGACAATAAACCTTATGACAAATGAGATTTCTGAAGTGACGATACCTGCTGCAACAGAAGAAGAAATTAATGCTACAGTTAAAGTTATGGGCGGGGAAGACTGGAAACTCTGGATAAAGGCATTAAAAGATGCGGATGTGCTTGAAAAAGATGCAATGACAGTGGCCTATTCATATATAGGACCAGATATTACACATCCGATTTATTATAATGGCTCTATAGGCAGGGCAAAAGCTAATTTATATAAGACAGCAGATGAACTTGATGCAGAGTATCCAGACTTAAAAGCTTATGTCTCTGTCAATAAGGCGGTAGTCACACAGTCAAGCGCAGCGATTCCAATAGTTCCGTTATATATGTCACTACTGCTTAAAATCATGAAAGAAAAAGGGCTGCATGAAGGCTGCATTGAGCAGATGTACAGGCTTATGCATGACCGCATTGGCGCAAAAGGGAATGTGCCAGTAGATGAAAACCGCCTGGTGCGCATGGATGATTACGAAATGAAAGACGAAGTACAGAAAGAAATATTAAAATGCTGGAATAGTGTTTCTGAAAGTAATATAAAAGATATTGCAGATATTGATGGGTACTGGAAAGAATTTTATGAAATATTTGGGTTTGGGATAGATGGCACAGATTATAATGCTGATGTTGATATACAGATAGGTATTCCAAGCATAGTATAAGCCAAGCTGGTGCTTAAGCCTCGTATTTT
>DKXQ01000276.1:9583-11194 GCA_002493085.1 Lachnoclostridium sp. UBA7122 | reverse complement strand
CTCGTATTTTGAGGCTTTATGCATCATTGTGTGCTCCCATTATTGATTATTATTAAAGTATGCACTATAATAAATATCAGCGTGTATTTATATGTATACTGCATTGGCAAAATACACACACCCGTAATAACTTATTATACTACATTGGAGGTATTATTTATGAGAAAAAATTCTATTATTAAACTATGCAAGGTATCTGCCTTGTGCATTACGGCATTTTTTTCACTAAATATGGTGGAATACAATGCTAAAGCCGCTGAAGCTGATGTAAGCAGCGTTAAAGAGATGCAGGAGGCTTTATCTGATGCCAGTGATAATGCATCATCTGACAACCCATATACAATATCCGTAAGTGCAGGAAATTATAAACTGGATAGTGAAATCAGGCTGCCAAGCTACACTACGCTTGTATTTGACCCAGATGCCAGAATTTCATGTGGTACAGCAGGTTATGCCATAATGATAACAGGAACTTCCAACTCTTCTGTTGATGGTGGTTATTTTAAAAAATCAGGAATATTTGTAAGAAGCAGTAAAAATATTACTGTAAAAAATACAACTGTAGATTCACCAGTTGAGCATGGTATTCTTATTAAGGAAAGCAATACAAAGACGGTTATCAGCAAAAACACAGTTAAAAAAGCTGCAAAGAATTCAATCGCGCTGATGGGTGCAAAGTTTGAAGGAACTATTGAGAAAAATACCCTCACCAAGTCAGAGGATATTGCAATGAATTTGTACAATTCATCATTTAAAGGAAATATATCTGGCAACTCTTTTAAAGACTGCAAAAAAACAGCTATCTATGCTGGCATAACTGCAATTAATGGCGATATCAGGGACAATACTTTTAAAAATATAAAAGGACATGGCATTGGTATCTACCACGGTTCACATGTTAATACTATTGATGGCAATAAGATGGATGGCATCGGTGGGGCTAATAATGGCGGCAATGGCGACTGTGGCATTATGATAAATGCTGACGAAGGCCCAGGTAAGAAGGCTACACCTACCTATGTTAAAAATATTACAAATAATAATATTAAAAATGTAACATATTCAGGCATTAAATTATACGCAGGTCCTAGTGGCGGCAACGATGACAGCAAAGCCAACCAGGATAAAGCTTATGTAAAAAAAGACATTAAAGGAAATATTCTTTACAATATAGGTACATACAAGCATAGCAAAGACTGGAAAAAAGAAATACAGAATGGTGGCAGATATGGTGCACAGACAGGTATTTATTTAGATGCACATTCAAGGGTTTATGGTGACATCTGCAAGAATAAAATTACAAAGACAAACCTGCATGGTATTTATCTGCGGGTTGGTGCTATTGCAAAAGACATATATAATAATACAGTTACTGATGTAGTAGAAAGCGGCATATGTATTAATAAAAAAGCACAAGTTAAAGGCAGCATAAGAAATAATACAGTTACCAATGCAAAGACAAGCGGCATATGTGTACGTGAAAGTGCAACTGTTAATAAAGTTTCAGGCAATACTTTTAAAAATATTGGCTATAAAAATGTTGTTACAGTGGAAAATGGCAAGATTAAGAAAAATGCCTGAATTTGAAACCATATAATTTAAAAGAGGATT
>DKXQ01000276.1:4697-9260 GCA_002493085.1 Lachnoclostridium sp. UBA7122 | reverse complement strand
AATCCTCTTTTAAATTATATGGTTACTTACTGTTTTTTACTGTGCCAGCAGCATCATTATTTCATTGCTTCGTGTAATAAATTCAGTCATTGCATCTGCTTTTAACGGTTTATTGGCTATCATTGCCAAATCATAGAGCTGTTTACAGAACATATCTGTATGCTCACCTTCTTTATTTTCAAGAATATACTGCACAAGCTTGTTAGATGAGTTGAGGACAAGTGTTTCACCACCACCAAACATATCATCATCCATGCCAGCACCGCCTGCACTGTACATTCTCATCATGTCCTGCATACGTCTTGTGTCTTCTGAGAGTGTCACCATTGATGATATATTTTCGTTTTTAAGTTTTTCAACTTTTACTTCAAGATTTTCTTTGCCAAGTGCCTTTTTAAACACTTCACTTAGTGATTCGGTCTGTGCTTTTAATGTTTCTTCATCTGCCTCATCTGTCATTGTATCATCTAGCTCTGCATCAATACGCTGGAATTTTACTTTAAGCTTTTCCTGCTGCTCTAACTGTGAGATAAATGGCTGGTCAATATTGTGTGTTAAAATTAAAGCGTTTAATTCCTGCTCTTTAAACATATTGACATACTGGCTCTGCTGCTGCATATCTGTTACATAATATACTGTAGCTGGCTTTTCTTCTTCTTTCTCTTCCTGGCTTTCTTCACTGTCAGCAGCTTCTGCACTTTCTACACTGTCTTCTACTATAACTTCTTCTGCTCCATCTTCTGCTTTTGTTTCGCTATCCGAAGTATCCTTTTTTGATGCTTCTACATATTCAGGCAGTGTAATATATTTATCATTTAAGTCTTTAAATATAATAAAATCGGCTATCTTTTCACGGAATTTATCATCTTTTAAGCAGCCATATTTAATAAACGGACTGATATCATCCCAGTATTTTTCATAATTTTCCCTGTCAACTTTATACATTCCTGAAAGCTTGTCAGCTACTTTCTTTGTAATATAGTCAGAAATCTTCTTAACAAAGCCATCATTCTGCAAAGCGCTTCTTGATACGTTCAGAGGCAGGTCCGGACAGTCAATTACACCTTTAAGGAGCATAAGGAACTCTGGTATTACTTCTTTAATATTGTCAGCTATAAATACCTGGTTATTATAAAGCTTGATTACTCCTTCCAGATTGTCATACTCTGTATTTACTTTAGGGAAGTACAGTATGCCTTTTAAGTTAAATGGATAGTCCATATTTAAGTGTATCCAGAACAGCGGCTCTTTGTAGTCCTTAAAGACTGTCCTGTAAAAGTCCTTGTATTCCTCTTCAGTACAGTCATTTGGATGTTTCATCCACAGTGGCATAGTTGTGCTGATTGAAACAGGACGCTTGTTAATCTTAGCTTTTTCTTTGCGTGGTGAAATTTCAACGGTTTCTTTTTCACCGTTTTCATTCTCACGCTCTTCTGTCTTAGCTTCCTCAATTATAGTTTCAACTAATACATCATCTTCCCTTAAATCTTCTTTGTCAATTGTTTCATATTCCTGCTCTGCATTTGCTTTTGAAAGGAATATCTCTACAGGCATAAATGAGCAGTATTTATTAAGTACTTCCCTTACCCTGTACTCATTGGCAAACTCCAGGCTGTCCTCTGAAAGATAAAGTGTAATTGTAGTACCAACTTCCTTTTTATCACCATCTGACATTTCAAAGTCGATGCCACCTTCTGACTCCCAATGTACAGGCTCTGCACCTTCTTTCCATGACAGTGTATCGATTGATACCCTGTCTGCTACCATAAATGATGAATAAAATCCAAGGCCAAAGTGCCCTATTATCTGTTCTTCGTTAGTCTTGTCTTTGTATTTTTCAAGGAAGTCTGTAGCTCCTGAAAATGCCACCTGGTTGATATACTCATCAACTTCGTCAGCGGTCATGCCAAGACCTGTATCTGTAAATGAAATAGTTTTGCCCTCTGGGTCGGCAACCACCTGTATCTCTGCCTTAAAATCATCTGGCAAAGTGTACTCACCCATTATATCAAGCTTCTTTAACTTAGTAATAGCATCACAGCCATTAGAAATAAGCTCCCTGATAAAGATATCGTGGTCTGAATAGAGCCACTTTTTAATAATCGGGAACATATTTTCTGATTCAATAGATAAACTGCCTTTTCTGTTCTGCATATAAATCTCTCCTATTCTTTTTTACCATATATACCGTTCTTTTAATTAGCAACCAATACTACAGGCTGCTAACAAACTCACAAAAGTAATAATAATACGCAGCACAGAAAAAGTCAAGTCTTTTTTAGCACTCTTTTTAAAAGAGTGCTAAATTCACTAAATTACTAATAAACTTCTTCGATTGTCTCTTCTTTTTCACCAATATCGTCAACTGGTTTTTCCAGACCTTCGATTTTAATTCCATATTTTTGTGCATAATCCCAGAGTGCTGCATGTATTGCTTCTTCTGCAAGAAGTGAGCAGTGCACTTTTACAGGAGGCAGACCATCTAAGGCTTCCATAACAGCCTTATTTGTAACTTGTAATGCTTCTTCTACTGTCTTTCCCTTTACAAGTTCAGTAGCCATGCTGCTTGTTGCAACTGCTGCTCCACATCCAAATGTTTTAAATTTACAGTCTTTTATAATTTTTGTATCTTCATCTATATCCAGATACATTCTCATTATATCACCACATTTAGCATTTCCCACTGTTCCTACACCGCTTGGATTCTCTATTTCACCGACATTTCTTGGGTTTGAAAAATGGTCCATAACTTTTTCACTATACATAATTATATTTCCTTTCTGCTGCCTGTTTATACTATTTTAGTGATGTTTTAGAAAGTCTTCATACAACGGGGACATACTTCTGAGCCTTTCTACTATTGCTTTTAACTTATCAACTGTAAAATCTATATCTTCTTTAGCCGTTTTTTCTGATAGAGTAATCCTTAGTGAACCATGTGCTATCTCATGCGGCAGTCCTATTGCAAGAAGTACATGTGATGGGTCAAGTGAACCTGATGTGCAGGCAGAACCGCTTGACGCACAGATGCCGTTCTGGTCAAGCAGTATAAGCAGTGACTCTCCTTCAATAAACCTGAAACAGAAGTTTGCATTATTGGGAAGTCTGTGCTCCCTGTGTCCGTTAAGCCTTGAATAAGGTATCTCTGCAAGTACCCTGTCAATAAGGTAATTCCTGAGTTCTGTTTCATATGAAGCCCTCTGTTCCATAGTCTGTAAAGCCAGTTCCACTGCCTTTCCCATACCCACGATACCTGTTACATTATGAGTTCCTGCCCTTCTCTGTCTTTCCTGTGCACCACCATGTATAAATGAGCCAATCTTTACCCCACGTCTTATATACATAATGCCTGCGCCTTTTGGCCCATTAATTTTATGGGCACTTGCACTAAGCATGTCCACCTGTAGTTTATCTACGTTTACTGGAATATGTCCAAATGCCTGTACTGCATCTGTATGGAACAATATCCCGTTCTCTCTTGCCAGAGCCCCAATTCCAGCCAGTGGCTGTATAGTGCCAATCTCATTATTGGCAGCCATAACAGATATAAGAATAGTATCAGGCCTTATAGCAGCTTTTAATTCATCAAGTTTTACAATGCCATCACTTCCAGTATTTACATAGGTAACTTCGTATCCCTGTTTTTCAAGTGCCTGGCATGTGTGGAGCACTGCATGGTGCTCAATAGTTGTAGTAATTATATGCTTTCCCTTGCCAGCATAAGCAAGCGCTGCTGCCTTTAAAGCCCAGTTGTCAGATTCACTTCCGCCAGCAGTAAAATAGATTTCTTCTGGTCTTGCACCTATAAATCCTGCAATTCTGCTTCTTGCATCCTCCACTGCTTTTTTGCTCTTTCCAGCAAAGCTGTAAATGCTTGACGGATTGGCATAATACTCTGTAAAATATGGCTTCATAGCCTCAAAAACCTCTGGATAAACCTGTGTAGTAGCAGCATTATCCAAATAGATATATTCTTTCATGTGCACCTCCAAATATACTATATCATAGCATGTTAGTATGATTTAGTTATATATTATAACACGGAGGTCTAAATTGTCAATATCAGATTTTTTTATACATCAGTGTCCTATTATTTCTTATTAGAATCTGTCAGGCTGTAACTCATATCAATCTGGCCAAGTATAGTATCCATACTGACAGAGCCATCCAAAAGTACACTAATCCATTTCACATGGTTCATATGGTATGCAGGCAGTATACCGCTCTGCTGGCGCAGTATATCTGCAAGTAAAGGTTCACACTTCAGATTTATTACATCAACTATCCCTGTACCTGACAGACCCAGTTTTTTCCTTTCAACTGACATAATAAGCCCATACCACTTATTAGTGTCCTTATGACGGAGCACATAGTTTCCAGGAGAGTTTTTCCATGGATTATCTGGAATTGTACCATACTCCCTTTTTACATACTCAAAAATTTCAAGAATTAATTTATTTTCCATATTGTCCTCCATTAAAAAATAGTGTAACTTTATCTGGGATGTTTTTGTCAAAAAATGGAAAATAGTATATGGCTCTGGCCGTTGTAAGAACTTTGAAA
>DKXQ01000276.1:0-4397 GCA_002493085.1 Lachnoclostridium sp. UBA7122 | reverse complement strand
CCAGAGTCCATATATGACATCATAAAAATTTTATTTGACAATAATACAAAAAAATGATAGAATAACAAATGTTGCAAGTATACTTGCCGGTGTGTTGGAACTGGCAGACGAGGTAGACTCAAAATCTATTTCCGGTAACGGAGTGCGGGTTCAAGTCCCGCCACCGGCACTTTATAAAAGAAGTTGTCACACTAACAGAATACAAACTTTGTACCCTGTTAGTGCGGCAACTTCTTTTTACATACACTGTTATATAATATAGCCAATATCATTATATTGTAATAAGGTATAAGAGACGCTATGCATCCTATACCTATACAATAAAATATATTAATAAATTTGTAAAAATTATCTTTTTTATTATGTATTGGACACTAGCCAATAACTTTCTGGACTGCTTCCAAAACCCTGTCAGCCTGAAAAGGTTTAACGATAAAGTCCTTTGCTCCATTCTGGATAGCTTCAATAACCATCGCCTGCTGTCCCATTGCAGAACACATAATAACATTAGCTCCTGCATCTACTTCTTTTATCTTCTTAAGTGCCTGTATACCATCCATCTCTGGCATTGTAATATCAAGTGTAACAAGGTCTGGTTTTAATTCACTGTACTTCTGAACTGCAACAACTCCGTTCTCTGCCTCTCCTACAACGTTATAACCACCTTTTGTTAAGATATCTTTTACCATCATCCGCATGAATGCTGCATCATCAACTATTAAAATATTATTTCCCATGGTCACTCTCCCTTGCATTAATTGTTATCAAGTCCCTGCCCTGGCCAATGTACCCTTAAACCCACCAGTGCTCCAATAAAAGGAACTTTTTAGAAAACTTAGTTTGTCTTTAGTCAGCCCTATTTGACTACAACTCTATAACTGATTATATATCTTTTGGATTACTGTGTCAAGTAAATTGGGATTTAAAAATACTTACGGCTTCCCCATAAATTACCTTTTTTCAAATCAATGTATTCTCCATATGCCTTCTCAAGCATCTGTTTCTCATTTGAAAATTTTAACAAATGATATGCTTCATGGTATTTGTAATACCCTGAATCTTCAAAATATTCTTCGCGCTGTGGTTTGCTATAATAACTGTCAGACATCATCAGATACCAATGGACATCTTTAGTTACCGTGTCCCTTGGTGTACTAAAACTGTACTGGCTTTTTCCGACATATTTAATTATATTAGCCGATACTCCGGTTTCCTCCCGTACCTCACGTAATGCAGTTTCATTATACTCCTCACCTTCTTCAACAGTTCCCTTTGGAAGAACCCATCCTTCATAACGATTTCTATAATTTTTATATAGTAGCAAAATTTTTCCCCTGAAAATAACCACACCGCCACAGCTAATTGCTTCAATCATTGCCAATCCTCCTGGTTGGTGTGAACGTATTTTATACAAGTATAACCTCTTTTCTGAATATTTGCAACTTATAAAATACTGCTTCTATTAATTTCCAAGGTACTCCCTGAACATCTCTTTGGCGATAGGCACTGCATACTGGCTGCCTGTGCCTGCTCCTTCTACTATTATGCTTATTGCAATTTTAGGATTTTTAGCAGGTGCATAGCCAGTGAACCATGCATGTGAAGTTCCTGCTGAATCAAATTCAGCGGAGCCTGTTTTGCCGGCAACACGGTAAGAAAATCCATTTAGTGATGAGCCTGTGCCATCTTCAACTACAGACATCATAAATTTTCCTATAATTCCCGCCAATTCCTTATCAATAATCTCCCCGTTAGCAACAGGTTCATATGTTTTTACTATCTGTCCTTCATAATTTTCTGTATGGTCTACAATATATGGAACCATCATTGTCCCATCATTAGCTATTGTAGCTGCTATCATCACATTCTGCAAGGGAGTTACAGTTGTCCTGCCCTGTCCTATCATAGTCTGTACACGTTCTGCTGTATCAGATTTTTTATCTAATAAAAACCTGCTTCTGTTGTATTCAAACTTGACAGGCAGTGCCTTATTAAACATAAACTTTTCACAAAGTTTCCTGAATGAGTTTATATTGAGTGACATGCCTATATTAGCAAATGCTGAATTGCATGATTTTGCAAGCGCATTGTCCAGGTCCAGGCTGCCATGGCTTTCATGTCCATAACAGTTGATAACATTTCCATCAAAGGAATCAGAGCCTTTACATTGATATAAATATTTTTTATATGAAGACGGATTTTCAATTATATACTCTATAGCTGTCAGTATTTTAAATGTAGAACCAGGCGGATACAGGCCCTGTGCTGCCCTGTTTACAAGTGGTGAACCAGACCCTTCATCTGCTATAAGGCTGTCCCATTCATCTGCTACAGTATTTGGGTCATAGCCAGGTTTTGATACCATTGCAAGTATTTTGCCCGTTGATGGTTCTACCGCAATTACAGCACCTCTATAAGCGCCAAGTGCATTATATGCTGTCTGCTGCAAATCTGCATTTAATGTTGTATATACATTATCGCCTTTGTCTTTCTTATTGTTAAGTGTATTGGCAAGCTGTTTAAAAAGATTTGAATGTGAAGTAAGCAGAGGATAGCACTGCGACATCTCTATCCCTGTCATGCTGTTGGACAGCCTGCCCACCGCATGGCAGAACACATCATTGTATGGATATACCCGTTTTTCATTGCCTTCACTGTCTGTAACTGTCTTTGCAAGTTCCTTTCCATCTGATGAATATATACTGCCGCGCACAGTACGTTCTGCCAGGATATTCCTGCGTTTATTATAAGGATTATTAATAACTTCGCTGCTGTCATGTACCATAAAATACACAAGATATCCTGCCATGCATAAAAATATAGCTACAACTGCATATGTTACCATCACAATCTGTATATTGTCATGTTTTGGCTGTATCTCCCTGCCTGTGATACGGCTTAAAAATGCCATGCGGTCATGCTCCCTGTGCATCTTTCTTTTTTCTTCTGCTTTTTGGTTCTTTCCCATAACCGTCCTCCTTCACACCGTTTAAAACATACATGCCCTGTATTATGCTAAATAAGATAACTGTGCTTATTACTGAACTGCCGCCATAACTTACAAGAGGCAGGGTTACACCTGTTGATGGTATAAATTTTATTACACCGCCTATTGTAAGAAATACCTGGAATATATATTCTATACTCAGGCCTAAAGCTGTCAGTTTATAAAACTTTCTTTGCATTTTTAGGGATATATTAATAAACATAATAAAACAGCTTATTTCGACAAAAATAAGGCAAAGCCCGAAAAATGCGCCAAGTTCTTCACAAATTGCCGAAAATATAAAATCACTTTCCGCTACAGGAATTGCGCCTGGCATGCCCCCGCCAAGCCCCATGCCGGACCATCCGCCTGTGCCTATTGCAAAAAGTGAATGGGCAACCTGGTAACCTGCTGTATCTATATAACTCCATGGGTCACGCCATGCAGTCACCCTTGTCTGCACATGTGTAAATAACTGGCCGGCAATAAATGCGGCGGCAGCTCCTCCGCCAAGCCCTGCTGCCAGATAAAAAGTATTACTGCTTGCAATAAACAGTATAATAATATATGTTATATAAAATATAAGTGCTGCCCCTAAATCCTTTTCTGCAACAAGTATAAGCACATGGACTGCTGCAAACACTGAAACTTTAACAATATGTTTAAATCCGGCAGGATATGAAAGCAGCGCTGCCACAAAAAACACAAATACTATTTTAACAAATTCTGAAGGCTGCAAAGCAAAATTTCCAATAACAATCCAGTTTTTTGCACCATATTTTTCTTCTCCTATCACAAATACAAGTGCCAGCATCACTATTCCAATTACCGCATATCCCCATCCAAACTTATCAAAATATTCAAATTTCTCTATAAGGAATGGTATAAACAGGCTGGCAAAGCATATTGCTGCTGCAAATACCATCTGTTTTACAATATACTTTTCTCCAAGGCGTTCAAGCATTATAAAGCCTGTTGTAATAAGCATAAGCATATTATTGAGGATAATCTTTGACATCCCATTGTACACATAAGGATAAATCTTTCCTACAATTATTAAAAATGCAAGCTGTATAAAATAGTACGCTATAATTTTATAGTCAAGGCTGTTTAAAAACAGCACAAGTGAACATATAAAATGTATAATGTACATAATGCGCTTTTGCTTATTATAAATTTTTTCTTTTTTGTCACTATTGCTGCCTAAAAATACTGTAAAACAATACCATGTATAGACTGCAAATAATATTATAATTATATATTTGGAGGTTTCTATAAGTATAGAATGAAGTACGCCTATAATATTCATATCCCCAAATAATCTGATTAGCTTCTTAGCCGCTTCTTTTTTACTCATGCAATCCCTCCGCTTTTGTACAGAATGTACTTAGGAACTGTAAATAAATTAAAT
>DKXQ01000069.1:6132-30146 GCA_002493085.1 Lachnoclostridium sp. UBA7122 | reverse complement strand
AATATACACATTTTTAAGAGGAGGCTACATATGGGAATTTCCAATGCACAATACCAGGATATTATGTACCAGTACGACCAGATACGTCTGAAAAACCACCATATAGCAGAAGAAAGATATGCTGAGGTCTGTGAAAAAATTCCTGAAATACATTCCATACAGCAACAGATTGTACAGCTCTCTGCTGATTATGCACGCCAGGAACTTTTAAATCCTGGCAAAAATAGTTATAACAGTTCCACTTATATAGACAGAAAAAAAGCACTTAAAGCAAAAAAATGCCAGCTTTTAACAGATAATGGTTATCCGGCGGATTATCTTGCACCTATATACAACTGTAAATTATGCCATGATACAGGATATATAGACAATAAACCCTGCCAATGCCTTAAACAGCGCAAAATAGCATTACTTTACCAGTCTTCAAACATTATGGAAGTTCTTAAATCTGAAAACTTTAGTACATTTTCAGAAAAATACTATGATGACCAGATTGTAAATGACAATGTTGATCTTACACCAAGGCAGAATATTATTAGAATTAAAAATATATGTCTTGACTATGTAAAGAATTTCGATAATACTTATAATAATATTATATTTTATGGTCCTGCCGGTGTGGGCAAGTCATTTATGACCCACTGCATTGCAAAAGCGCTGCTTGACACATTACATACTGTTGTCTATCTGACAGCAATACAGTTATTTACAATCTTAGAAGAAAACAAATTTGGCAATGGTGACAATAGCGTTCCGGATGAAAGACAGATTTCAGATATATTCAGAACTGACCTTCTTATTATCGACGACCTCGGTACAGAACTTGTCAACAGCTTTACATCATCACAGCTTTATCATTTTATAGAAGAAAGGCATCTGAATAGAAAACCAACTATTATATCCACAAACCTTTCTTTTACAGAAATGCGCAACAAATATAATGAACGTATTTTTTCCCGTTTTACAGGATACTATGATTTCTATATGATAATTGGCAACGACTTACGTATTAAATTAAAACCTAAATTTCTTAATTAAATACATTATGGAGGATACCATTATGAAACGACATGACAAACTCGCAGAAACAATACCATATGGAACACTTGGCATTCTTGCACTTGAAAGCAGCCACAGTATGGGAGAAAAGGTCAATGACTACATCGTTGGCTGGAGAGCTAAGAGGGCTAAACAGCATGCCGCTGCATCTACATTTGCAGGCTACAACAGGGATTCATTTATGATTGATTGTGCCTGCCCGCGTTTTGGTTCAGGTGAAGCTAAAGGACTTATCCGGGAGTCTGTAAGAGGTGAAGATTTGTACATACTTGTAGATGTGTGTAACTATAGTCTTACATATACTGTATGTGGCCACACAAACCATATGTCGCCTGATGACCATTACCAGGACCTCAAGCGTATTATCGCTGCTGTAGGAGGCAAAGCAAGACGTATTACAGTAATTATGCCATTTCTCTATGAAAGCCGCCAGCACCGCAGAAGTACACGGGAATCGCTGGACTGTGCACTTGCACTGCAGGAACTTACACAAATGGGTGTAGAAAGCATTATAACATTTGATGCCCACGACCCACGTGTGCAAAATGCTATTCCACTTAAAAGCTTTGAAACAGTACAGCCAACTTACCAGTTTATCAAAGCATTATTAAAAAACATACCTGACATCCAGATTGATACAGAACACCTGATGGCCATAAGTCCTGATGAAGGAGCAATGGGACGTGCAGTATACTATGCCAATGTCCTTGGAATTGATATAGGAATGTTTTATAAGCGCCGTGATTACAGTAAAATTGTAGACGGGCGTAACCCTATTATTGCACATGAATTTCTGGGCTCAGACCTTGAGGGAAAAGATGTTATAATTATTGATGACATGATATCATCTGGCGAAAGCATGATTGACGTTGCCACAGAGCTTAAACGCCGCAAAGCAGGCCGTATACTTGTAGCAGCAACATTTGGTCTTTTTACAAGTGGAATGGACAAGTTTGATGAGGCATATGAAAAGGGGTTAATCTACCGCATACTCACAACAAACCTTGTATACCAGCCAGAGGAACTTCTTTCGCGTGAATATTATATCAATGTCGATATGAGCAAATATGTTGCCCTGCTTATTGATACACTCAACCATGACCAGTCAATAAGTGAACTTTTAAATCCTGCCGAACGCATACATAACATACTGAAAAAGTATGGAAAACTATAATGTGGATAGCAACAATTAACTATTTCTTTACGTTTAATTATACAAATTAATAAATCGTTCATACTTAGGACAAAATACGAACACATTTGCATTATATAATGTATTCATGCTTAGGAAAACGGCAATACTAAATAACAGGCCTGTTATAGCAGACCTGTGTGTCAGATAGCTTATTGACTAATGTTTGAAATAGATTCTTTTTCATTTTTTTCATTTGACACCACAGTAGCTCCCTCTGCTGTGGTGCAACTCCTTTCTTCTTTTCCCCAGTGTTCGTTTTTAATATATAAATACATAATGACACTTGGGGCTGCTTACGGATAAGCAGCTCTTCTAATAATTGCATATAATTACTTCTTCTCCAACCCTTTTAGATGCATCTGAATTAATCATACGCTTTACATTTACAATATCTATCTTATATCCTTTGTTACCATACAATTTATTTATTAAATCTGTATTATGATTTGTAAGCATACAATAACAGCCTCTGGCAGTTAATTCATCAAATAGCCTTGCCAGCCGCTTGTGACTTTCTATGTCAAATCCATCTTTTGTGTAAGATTCAAAAGAAGCTGGATTCAACGGTGCATAAGGACTATCTATAAATATAAAATCACCCTTCTTTGCATCCTTGCAAGCCACTTCAAAGTCACCGTCAATAATATTTACATGCTTAAGATATTCTGACGTTTCTATAATAGTCCTTTCATCCACAGATACTCTTCGGCTATTATTATAAGGCACATTAAATAATCCTTTACTGTTTACACGATACAAACCATTAAAACAATGTTTATTAATAAATACAAACAGTGCAGCTAGCTCCACATCAAACTCTGCTTTCATCAGCTTATTGTTGTAATGCTCTCTAAGAGAATAATAGTATTTCTTACCAAGAACTTCAGTTCCTTTTCCTAACATTTCCTCGTCTAATTTGTTTACTGCTTTCAAAAATGCTTCTGATACATTACGAATTTGCTGATATGTATTTATTAATGCCTTGTTTATATCATTTATCAAAGCATTGGCAGGTAGCAATTCAAATATTACAGCACCACCACCTACAAATGGTTCAAAATAATTATTATATTGTTCTGGCATACGCTCTTTTATCTGTGGTAGTAACTGACGCTTTCCACCAGCCCACTTCACAAATGGAGCAGCACCTGGATGGCTCATTCTGTCTCCTATTCTCTATATTCACAAAAAATTAATATTTTACGTATCTATTATACTTATAAATATGATAAATGACAACTAAAACTTTCACTTTTTATAAATTAGTTTATTTTTGGAATACGAAAATATACTCATGTGCCAGCAGAAGAAAATTATTGTTTTGTTTCTTCCAATAATCTGTTGAAAGACAATTATGCTGTTCTTTAATGATAATCTCTTTATTGACAAATCCTGCTTGCAGAAAACATTCCATTATATAAAATCCTAATGGAATTACTTTTCCATATTTCCTTATATCCCCAATCATTACAGCACATATTTTACCTTTCTTTAAGCTTCGGAAGGATTCCTCTGCCACTTTTTTCATTTCAATCAAAAAGTTTTCCACACTAAGCAAAGAAATATCCCCCTCAATGCCTTTACTATATTTGATGATATTTGAATATGGCGGATGTGTACAGATAAAGTCAATACAGTTATCTTTAATAAAATGCAAGTTTGTAGCATTTCCATTTATTGCAAATATTTTTGGATTTGTTTCACATTGGAATTTTAAATTTTTTTTAGAAATTAAAACAGATTGCGGATTGATATCAACACCTGCCGCATTACGATTGAGTAGTTTTGCTTCTACTAAAGTTGTTCCGCTACCCATAAATTGATCCAAAACCCAGTCGCCAGGATTTGAATAACGGAGTATAAGATTTCTTGGTACATATGGTGACCAATTTCCACGATACTTTCCTGAATGTGTTGCCCAACTGCCTCTGTCCGGAAATGACCAGACTGTCGTTGGTTCAATTTGTCAGATAAAAGAAGTGCCTTTCAGCACTTCTCCCTCCTAAGAACGGAGTGTGCGGCTTTCACCGCACTCCGCTCGTCTAAAGCCAGTGGGATTACGGCTGCATTTTTTCAACTCCAAGCATCACTTTTTCACCATTTATATTCCACTCTTTTGTAAAGCCTGTTACTGTGCCATACACAGCTTCATTGGCAAGAACTTCCTGCTTAATGCTATTTTCATTATTTTTAATAATTTCTGTTATCTTATCATTATCTTTTACGCTTATGCGTATATGGTCCATAACTTCAAACCCTGCATCTTTGCGCATTGTCTGCACTTTGCTTATAATTTCACGCACAAATCCTTCTTCTATAAGTTCTGGTGTAAGATTTATGTCAAGCACTACTGTAATGCCATGGTCTTCACCAGAAATAAATCCTTCCATCTGTGCTGATTCAATAAGCAGGTCTTCTTTTTCCAGCACTTCTTCTTTGCCATCTACAGTAATTACAAGTGTTCCATTATTGTTTATCTCTGCCATGGCCTTCTGCCCGTCAAGATTTGCAAGTATTTCTTTTACTACATTGATATTCTTTCCAAACCTGCGGCCAAGTGTCTTTAACTGAGGTTTAAAACTGTATGTTGTAAGAGTGCTTACATCATCTGTAATAACTGCTTCTTTAACATTAAGTTCATCTTTTATAATATCAAGATAAAATTCTGAAAGGGCAGCATCTGCTTTTATAAACATTCTGCTTATTGGCTGGCGGTTTTTTACATTAGCTGTATTTCTGCATGCACGCCCTATAACAACTGTATCAAGCACTGTTTCCATATCTGCTTCGAGCTTCTTGTCAATAACAGATTCATCTGCTTCAGGATAATCACACAGATGTACGCTTTCTGGCGCACTGCTGTCAACTGAACATACAAGGTTTCTGTATATTTCCTCTGTCATAAATGGAATCATAGGCGCTGCTGCCTTTGAAATTGCCACAAGTGCAGTATACAGTGTCATATAAGCATTAATCTTATCCTGCTCCATGCCTTTTGCCCAGAAACGCTCACGGCAGCGCCTTACGTACCAGTTGCTCATCTCATCTACAAATCCCTGTAGTGCTTTTGCAGTTTCAGGTATGCGGTATGCATCAAGATTTTCATCTGCTTCTTTTACTGTGCTGTTAAGGCGTGAAAGCAGCCATTTATCCATAACAGCCAGTTTATCATAGTCCAGTGTGTATTTTGTAGCATCGAATCCGTCTATATTGGCATAAAGCACAAAGAAAGCATATGTGTTCCAAAGTGTACCCATAAACTTGCGCTGGCCCTCTTGTACTGCTTTGCCATGAAAACGGTTTGGCAGCCATGGTGCACTGTTTACATAAAAATACCAGCGTATTGCATCTGCACCATAAGTTTCAAGAGCTTCAAACGGGTCAATGGCATTGCCCTTTGATTTGCTCATCTTCTGGCCATTTTCGTCCTGCACATGTCCTAAAACTATTACATTTTCATAAGGTGCTTTATTAAATAAGAGAACCGACTCGGCCATAAGAGAATAGAACCATCCTCTTGTCTGGTCTACAGCCTCTGAAATAAACTGTGCTGGAAACTGCTGTTCAAATATTTCTTTATTCTCAAATGGATAGTGATGTTGTGCAAAAGGCATAGCTCCTGAGTCAAACCAGCAGTCAATAACTTCTGGCACACGTTTCATCAGGCCGCCACACTCTGGGCATTTAAATGTAACATCATCAATGTAAGGGCGGTGTAGTTCTGTTTTTGCATCATCAGGATTCCCACTGCGGCCTGCAAGCTCCTTGCGGCTTCCTATAGCCTCCTGGTGTCCGCAGCCTTCGCACTCCCATATATTTAAAGGTGTACCCCAGTAGCGGTTACGGGAAATTCCCCAGTCCTGTATATTTTCAAGCCAGTTGCCAAAGCGTCCTGTACCAATAGAATCAGGAATCCAGTTGACTGTATTATTATTTCGCACAAGATCATCTTTAATTTCTGTCATTTTTATAAACCATGATTCACGTGCATAGTAAATAAGTGGTGTGTCACATCTCCAGCAGTGCGGATAATCATGCTCAAATTTAGGAGCAGCAAAAAGCTGTCCACGCCTGTCAAGGTCTTTAAGCACTTCAGGGTCTGCCTTCTTTACAAACAGCCCTGCAAATGGTGTTTCTTCTGTCATTTCACCTTTTTCGTTTACAAACTGTACAAACGGAAGCCCGTATTTGCGTCCTACATTGGCATCATCTTCACCAAATGCTGGTGCAATATGGACTATTCCTGTACCATCAGTCATTGTAACATATGAGTCGCATGTTATAAAGAAGCCTTTCTTATGTTGTTTTTCTGAAACTCTTGCTGCACATTCATACAAAGGCTCATATTCTTTATGCTCAAGTTCCTTTCCTGTGTATTCTTCCAAGATTTCATAGGCATTTGCACCATCTTCATCTGCAAGACGGCCAAGCACGCTGTCAAGCAGGGCTTTTGCCATATAGTAAGTATAGCCATCTGCTGCCTTAACCTTACAGTATGCCTCGTCTGGATTTACACAAAGCCCTACATTAGATGGAAGAGTCCATGGAGTTGTTGTCCATGCAAGAAAATATGCGTCCTCTCCTGCTACTTTAAAACGCACTATTGCAGAACGCTCCTTAACAAGCTTATATCCCTGTGCTACTTCCTGCGATGAAAGCGGTGTCCCACAGCGCGGACAGTAAGGTACAATTTTAAACCCTTTATATAAAAGTTTCTTGTTCCAGATTTCTTTTAACGCCCACCATTCAGATTCAATAAAATCATCATGGTAAGTTACATAAGGATTGTCCATATCAGCCCAGAAACCAACAGTACCTGAGAAATCTTCCCACATTCCCTTGTATTTCCATACAGATTCTTTACACTTTTTAATAAAAGGCTCCATACCATATTCTTCTATCTGCTCCTTGCCATTAAGCCCAAGAAGCTTCTCAACCTCAAGCTCTACAGGAAGGCCATGGGTATCCCATCCAGCTTTACGGGGAACCATATAGCCTTTCATAGTTTTATAACGTGGTATCATATCTTTTATAACACGGGTAAGGACATGGCCAATATGCGGCTTTCCATTAGCAGTAGGAGGTCCGTCATAAAACGTGTATACAGGACTGCCTTCCCTTGCTTTCATTGACTTTTCAAATATCTGCTGGTTACGCCAGAATTTTCCAATATTTTTTTCGCGCATAACGAAATTTAAATCAGTAGAAACTTTCTCATACATAACTTTAACTTCCTTTCATTAATAATCAGATAGTTTTCATAAAGGAATAAAACGGCTTCCACCCTGCAAACAGGATGAAAGCCGCAACATTCATAACCACCTGTTCTGCTGTACGCAGATACCAGTGCACATAACTGTATCCGGATACATGACCCGTATAACGGCGGGAACCGGCGGAATGTACTGGCAATATACATGCTGCAGCTTCCCAGAAGAAAGGCCGGTTCTGTCATATAATATATAACAAAATACGTCTCCATCACAGTTTTTAAATATATGCACTTATTCTAGTATTCTTTAAATGCTTTGTCAAGAGCCAATATTCAATTTCAGCTCTGACGATTAATAGGTAATAACTTTTTATGCGGTTATCCTGTTATAATCTTGACAATCTTTATGCCACTAGATTAAAATATACAGGTAGCAGGGCAGATTGCGGATATCTGCCTGACTTTAAAATATATGGAGGGGCGTTTTATGAATACACCAGACTGCACACTGCACAAACCAATAATGGACAAAAAAACATTAAATTTCGGATTTACCGGCTTTGGTCTTATAGGCGGCTCTATTGCGCAATCTCTGCGCAATTTATACCCATCTTCATATATTATGGCATATAATTACTATATTACAAAACCACATCCAAGACTTGAACTGGCTAAAAAGGATGGTGTGCTGTCAGGAATCAGCACATCGCTTGAAGACTTTTCCAAATGTGATGTTATATTTCTATGTGCACCTGTCCTGACTAATGTTTCATATCTTAAACAGCTTGCGCCATACATACGGAAGGACTGCTTAATTACAGATGTTGGAAGTGTTAAAGGTGATATCCACAAGGCTGTCTGTGAACTTGGGCTTACACATAATTTTATAGGCGGGCATCCAATGACAGGCTCTGAAAAAACAGGATATGATAATTCAGATGCCTCACTTCTTAAAGGTGCGTATTATATACTGGCTCCAGAAGATGATACTCCTGAAGAATTTACAGAATGGCTGGCTGGTTTTGTCAAAGCATCAGGTTCGCACTGTGAAATTATGGACTATAGGACACATGACCTTATAACAGCTGCGATAAGCCACTGTCCTCATGTTATAGCCGCCTCGCTTGTAAATGTTGTGGCAGCGCATGACATTGATGGCATGTATGGAAAGCTGGCGGCTGGCGGTTTTAAAGATATTACAAGGATTTCTTCGTCATCACCGGAAATGTGGCAGAATATATGCCTTACAAATGCTGGATGCATAACAGCTTTTCTTGATAAATATATAGAAAGCCTTGAAAACATTAAAAAAGCAATTATGGACAGTGATGGTAAAGCAATTATGGAATTTTTTAAAAGTGCTAAAGAGTACAGGGACAGTTTGTAATATAGTAAAATTTTGAGAGGAGGAATATGCAATTCCATCCACCGCCTAAAGGCAGTGGATTTTCTTGCTGGTTTATTATGAAAATTTTAGAAGGATTGAATCCTGAACAGGAAGAAGCAGTTAAACATTTTAAAGGACCACTCCTTATTCTGGCAGGTGCTGGTTCAGGCAAGACAAGAGTTCTTACACACAGGATTGCTTACCTTATAAGTGAATATGGTGTAAATCCATGGAATATACTTGCCCTTACATTTACTAATAAAGCAGCCGGTGAAATGCGTGAACGTGTTGACAATATAGTATCTGGAAGAAATGCACAGGATGTATGGGTGAGCACTTTCCATTCAATGTGTGTGCGGATACTCCGCAGGTATATTGAAGCTATCGGCTATACCAGAAGTTTTACAATATATGATAGTGATGACCAGAAAACTCTTATGAGGGAAGTTATTAAATATCTGCAGCTTGACCCAAAAAAATACAAGGAGCGTGCATTTTTAAGTGTTGTTTCGTCTGCCAAAGATGAACTTGTGACACCAGAACAGTATGAACTGGAGGCAATGGGCGATTATAATAAAGAAATATATGCCCATGCATACCGTGAATACCAGAAAAGGCTAAAAGATTCCAATGCCCTTGATTTTGACGATTTAATAACTAAGACAATAGAGCTGTTTAGAAATAATCCTGATGTGCTTTCTTATTACCAGAACCGTTTTAAGTACATAATGGTTGACGAATACCAGGATACTAATACCGCACAGTTTAAGCTTATCCATCTTTTAGCAAATACCACAGATGAAGATGGTTCTGTCCTGCACAATTTATGTGTAGTTGGTGATGACGACCAGTCAATTTACAAATTCCGCGGGGCTAATATATACAATATATTAAATTTTGAACAGTCATATCCAGAAGCACGGGTAATAAAACTTGAAGAAAATTACCGCTCTACACAAAATATCCTTAATGCTGCCAATGCAGTTATACAAAATAATGCTGTAAGAAAGGATAAAGCACTCTGGACTAAAAAAGAAAAAGGAGATTTTATATTTTTTAACTGTTTTTCTAATGAATACGAAGAAGCAGCAGAAATAGCTGATGCAATTAGTTATGCTGTTTCAGCAGGACAGGCTTTATACAAAGATTTTGCAATTCTGTACCGGACTAATGCGCAATCCCGTGTTTTTGAAGAAAAACTTGTCACAAGCAATATTCCATATAAAATTGTAGGTGCTATTAATTTTTACCAGCGCAAGGAAATAAAAGATTTGCTTGCTTATCTGCGTACTATTGAAAATGGCTTTGATGATATATCTGTAAAACGTATAATTAATGTTCCAAAAAGAGGCATCGGGCTTGCAACTATTGACCGCATATCTTTGTATGCCATAGACCATGGATACAGCTTTTATGAAGCACTCCAGAATTATGAATATATAGATGGGGTAAAAAGAAGTTCTGCCAAGTTACAGTCATTTGTAAGCCTTATAGAGTCTTTTAAACGGCACCTTGCATCTGCAGATATAAGTCTTACAGACCTCTTGCGCGAAGTTATTGAAGAAACAGGATATGTCAGGCTGCTTGAAGAAGAGGACACAGAAGAAGCTTTAGGACGTATTGAAAATATAGAAGAGCTTGTAAATAAAGCTGCAGCATATGAGACAAGCACAGATGGACCAACGCTTGCAGGTTTTCTTGAAGAAGTAGCACTTGTTGCAGATATTGACAATGTAGATGAAAGCAATGACCTTGTACTGCTTATGACACTGCACAGTGCAAAGGGGCTTGAATTTCCATATGTTTACATCGTTGGCATGGAAGATGGCATATTCCCAGGCTATATTGCAGTTACAAGTGACGACCGTGAAGAAATGGAAGAAGAACGCCGGTTATGTTATGTAGGCATTACGAGGGCGATGAAAAAATTGTCGTTAAGCTGTGCTGCCAGCCGTTTCAGGAATGGTGAACAGCGTTATAACCCACCATCACGTTTTTTAGACGAAATACCTGGTTATCTTATAAAACAGAGCAATTTGCGTGATTTACAGAGTAAAAAACCGCCTGTCATGCCACAAAGCAAAAAAGCTGCTGCCACAGGCAGACCATTATTTGCTGGAAATCCTATGATTAATAAAGGGTTTGCCTCTTACCAGGCTTCTGCTTCTAAGCCGGCATTATCTGTTGATTACAGGGAAGGCGACAGGGTAAAACATGCTAAGTTCGGTGAAGGTACAGTAAAAAGCCTTAATGAAAAACCAAATGATTATGAGGTCTGTGTAAGCTTTGACAATGGTTCTGTGCGGAAAATGATGGCTTCTTTTGCCAAATTAAAAAAATTGTAAAAATACTGATATAGTTATAGATATTATATTTATAATATGGTATACTTTATTATATAATAAAATTTAAACTATAGAAAGGGGTATATACTATGTGTGGACACTCAAAGTTTGGAAGTTCTAAAATCGAAGAATTTTTAAATACTGCTAAGTTAAATGAATTGTTGCATAAAAAAGAACTCGAAGAAAAGAACAAAAACACAATTTTTATAATATTAGCAGTTATTGGTGCTGTTGCTGCTGTTGCCGGAATTGCATATGCTGTATACAGATATTTTACACCAGATTATCTTGAAGACTTTGACCCAGATGACTATTCAGATAACTTTGATGATGATTTTATTGAATTTTCAGATAATAAACCTGAAGCTGAGGATTAATCTTTATGTACCAGCAAAACACAATATAGCTGGCATGCTGGTCTTACAAAATACCGGAATGAATGACATTCCGGTATTTTCATCTTATAAGAAGTCCCGTCTTATAAGGTAAAAATATTATATGTCTGTATTAATACACTTAACTAATGGAGGATTAATTATGAAACTTTGGGGAGGACGCTTTACAAAAGCAACTAATGAATTAGTACACAATTTTAATGCTTCTATTTCATTTGACCAGAAATTCTATAAAGAAGATATAGAAGGAAGCATTGCACATGTTACAATGCTTGCAAAACAGGGAATTATTACAGATGAAGATAAAGATTCCATTATCACAGGCCTTAAAGGCATACTTGAGGATATCAGGGCAGGCAGGCTTGAAATAGATGGGACATATGAAGATATCCACAGCTTTGTAGAAGCACACCTGACAGAGCGTATTGGTGAAGCCGGCAAAAAGCTTCACACTGGCAGAAGCCGCAATGACCAGGTAGCTCTTGATATGAAGCTGTATACACGTAAAGAGATACTTGAAATGGATGTCCTGCTTAAAAACCTTTTAGAAAGCCTGCTTAAAATAATGAAAGAGAATACAGATACTATAATGCCTGGATTTACGCATCTGCAAAAAGCACAGCCAGTTACTCTTGCACACCATATGGGCGCTTATTTTGAAATGTTTAAACGTGACAGGTCACGCCTTTCAGATATTTACAAAAGGATGGATTACTGTCCGCTTGGCTCAGGTGCACTTGCAGGTACAACATACCCGCTTGACAGGGAGTACACAGCCAGCCTGTTAGGTTTTACAGGCCCGGCACTGAACAGTATGGATGCTGTTTCTGACAGGGACTACCTTATAGAGTTTTCTTCTGCAATGTCCATTATAATGATGCATCTGAGCCGCTTCTGTGAAGAAATAACTATCTGGAATTCTAATGAATACCAGTTTATAGAAATAGATGATTCATATTCCACAGGCAGCAGTATTATGCCCCAAAAGAAAAACCCTGATATAGCAGAACTTGTAAGAGGCAAAACTGGACGTGTCTATGGTACGCTTATGTCACTTCTCACTACAATGAAAGGACTTTCCCTTGCCTATAACAAGGATATGCAGGAAGATAAAGAACTTGTCTTTGATGCTATAGATACTACTAAAGGATGCATACTCTTATTTAATGGCATGCTTGACACGCTTGTATTTAATAAAGACAGGATGCGTAAAAGTACAGAGGGCGGCTTTACTAATGCCACTGATGCCGCAGACTATCTTGTAAACCACGGTGTGCCATTCAGGGATGCACATGGAATAATTGGCAGGCTTGTGCTTTACTGTATAGATAATAATAAAACCCTTAGCACATTGTCTTTAGATGAATATAAAGAGATAAGCCCTGTTTTTGAGGCAGATATATATAATGCAGCCAGCATGGAAACATGCATAGAAAAAAGAAATACAACAGGCGCACCAGGACAGAAAGCAATGCAGGAAGCTATTACAGTATACGAAGATTATCTTAAAAATAATTAAATTTAAAATGCAGGATTCCAATAATAAGAATCCTGCACTTTTCCACTATATTTTATAAAAAACGCTTGCGGTGCAGTATTAATAGCAGTGCAATACACACAATTACAATAAGCAGGCAGATTATTCCAAAGCCATGCGTGGCATTGGCAAGCGGAACCCATCTGCTGTTTACATTCATCCCATAAATACCAGAGACCAGCGTAGGTATACCCATTACCAGCGTAATAGAAGTAAGAGTTTTCATTACATTGTTCAGCCTGTTGTCAATAACTGAAGACATCAAATCCCTTGTACCGTTTATAATGTCCCTGTAAATTGTGGTCATTTCAATAGCCTGCTGGTTCTCAACAATTACATCACCAAGCAAGTCTTTATCATCTGGATATTGCTCAAGCCTTTTATATCTTGTAAGCCTGTCAAGCACAACTGCATTGGCACGCAGTGAAGTCGCAAAATATACAAGTGTGGATTCCAGTGCATGCAGGTCAATTAAGTCAGCGTCTTTTGTATTATCATCTATGCGTTCTTCTATCTCTGTACGTTTTTTGTCAATAATTCTAAGATTTGTCTGGTAATAAGATGCCACCCTGAACAGTATCTGGTATACAAATCTCAGCTTTTTTTTAGTACTAAATTCCTTTACCCTGCCACCTATAAAAGACTGGAGAATAGGTGTGTCTACAGAACATACTGTAATAATTGTATCCTGTGCCAGTATAATGCCAAGAGGTACTGTAGTATAAGCTTCTTTGTCATGCCGTATCTCTACTGCTGGAATATCCACAAGTATAAGGGTATACCCATCTTCAAGCTCTACACGTGAACTTTCTTCATCATCGAGTGCAGCAAACAAATCACTTATATCAATCCCAAGTTCCTTTGCTAATTTTTCTCCCTCTGGTATTGCAGGATTGCACATATTTATCCATACACCAGCTACAGGTCCTTCTTCTTCATGAATTTTTCTGTCATCTGTCCTATAATACTTTATCACCGTATCTCACCAGCTTTCTGTATATTTTTATCTATGAAATATCAATTCCTTCATCTAAAAGTTCCTCTTTCATTGTTTCAAGCATGCTGAACCTTGTATTCCAGTAATCACTATTCTTTACCCATGCCCTTGCCTGCATCTTGACACGTGCCGGATTAAGTTTGAATACAATAACACTCATATCCTTATCATGGCATATGCGTTCTTCCCTGCGCATAACTCCCATTACAATTCCCCGCACCTTTGCAGTTTCTATATGGTATGGAACCATAAAATCCAAAATAAGCATCCTGTCTTCCTGGTTTGAAGTATTAGTAACACTTGAATTAGAAATAGTGCCATTTGGAATGACTACAACCTTATTGTCAGTAGTATGTATTCTTGTATAAAAAATATCTATGCTTTCTACTGTGCCTTCTTCTCCTACGGCAACTATATAATCGCCAACCTTAAATGGTTTTAACAGAAGTATAAGTACACCTCCTGCAAAGTTTGACAGGCTTCCCTGCAATGCGAGGCCTATTGCAAGGCCTGCCGAACCAAGCATTGCAAATATCGAGCTTGCACCAACCCCAAGTATGCCTGCAACAATAAAAATAAGCAGAATATTATAAACAAGCCCTGCACAAGACATAACAAATCTTTGTATGTCAACTTCAACACTGTTTTTTTCCATCCACTTGCTTGTCATCTTTAGCATCTTTTTAACAATTTTCCTTCCAATGATAAATACCAGTATGGCAAGGGCAAATGTACATAAAGCATGGAACAGGTAATTAAGTATTGCTTCCCTTTGTGCAAGCAGGTACTGGATAAAGAAATTTGTCTTTTCTACGGCTGTTGCTTCAGAATTCATAACCTGTTCCACATCTTCTATTTTTATTTCACTGCCTGACATTGAAGTAATACCGTCTGATGTAAGAAGGCACATCCCACATATTTTAGAAAATACTGTCATAATAATACCATTCCTTTCTATTAATAATAATTCAGGAATGTCACTGGCATATTATACAGCTTTGCAGCTCCATACGCTCATTCCAAGAGGCGGAACTTCAATAACTATAGAATCTTCCCTGCCATCCCATGCAATTTTCCTAGAATTTTTCTGGCGTTTATTTATATGGCCTGTTCCTCCGTAAGCAATATCATCACTGTTAAAAATTTCCTTGTATTTGCCTTCAAATGGTACACCTGCCCTGAAATTTTCATATATTACAGGAGTAAAATTAAATACAAATAAAAGCTGTTCACTCTTATCAGCTGTACTTCTTACAAATGTAACAATGCTGTGGTCTGCATCCATGCTGCTTATCCATTCAAAGCCTGTTTCATCATAATCATTTTCGTAAAGACATGGATGTTTTAAATAGAATTTATTCAGTTTTTTAACATATTCCCTGAATATACTATGTTCTTGTCCATCTGCCTCATCCCATGGAAGGCTTTTTTTCTCATTCCACTCTTCTTTCTGTGCAAACTCCTGCCCCATAAACAGCAGTTTCTTGCCTGGATGTGCCATCATAAATCCATAAGCTGCCCGCAAGTTAGCAAACTTCTGGCCCATATCACCTGGCATTTTCATAAGCATTGAAGCCTTTAAATGTACGACTTCATCATGAGAAAATACAAGCACAAAGTTTTCACTGTAAGCATAGACCATGCTGAAAAGAAGCGTGCCATGCCTGCCTTTCCTGTAAAGCGGGTCTGTCTGCATATAACTTGTAAAATCATTCATCCAGCCCATATTCCACTTGAAGTCAAAGCCAAGCCCATCACTGTCTGTGCTTCCAGTTACTAAAGGCCACGCAGTTGATTCTTCTGCAATAAGAAGTGCACCATCTTTTCTTTTATGGAAAGCATTGCTAAGTTTTTTAAGAAGTGCAATAGCTTCAAGATTTTCGTTGCCGCCATAGATATTAGGAAGCCACTCACCATCCTGTTTTCCATAATCAAGATACAGCATTGATGCAACTGCATCCATCCTTATTCCATCTGCGTGGTATTTATCAATCCAGAATAGCGCATTGGCAATAAGAAAATTGTCAACTTCTGGCTTTCCATAGTCAAATATAAGTGTTCCCCAGTGAGGATGTTCACCCCTTCTTTTGTCTGGATTTTCATAAATACACGTCCCATCAAATCTTGCAAGCCCGTTAGCATCCCTTGGGAAATGCGCAGGAACCCAGTCAAGTATTACACCTATATTTTTCTTGTGCATATAGTCAATGAAATACATAAAATCCTGTGGTGTGCCATACCGGGAGGTAACTGCATAGTAACCTGTAACCTGGTATCCCCATGACTCGTCAAGCGGATGCTCCATAACAGGCAGTATTTCAATATGTGTATATCCCATCTCTTTTACATAGCTGGCAAGCAAAGGTGCAATTTCCCTGTAATTTAAAAACTCTTCATCACACTTTGGAACACCCTCCCCGTTATATTCTTTCTTGCGCCATGAGCCAAGATGCACTTCATATATTGATACAGGTTCTTTTTTGTAATCAGTTTCTTTACGCCTGGCAAGCCATGTGGAATCACCCCATTTATATGTATCCAGATTTACAACAATACTAGCGTTGTCAGGTCTTTGTTCACATGCAAAACCATAAGGGTCAGTTTTTAAAAATACTGTCTGGTAATCTTTTCTAATCTCATATTTATAAATACCACCTGTACTAATAGCAGGTACAAATAAAGAAAATATGCCTGAATCACCAACACGGCACATCTGGTGCCGCCTTCCATCCCAGAAATTAAAATTTCCTACAACACTTACACGTACTGCATTTGGAGCCCATACTGCAAAATGTACACCATATACAGTTGTCTTTTTCTTCATTTTATCTGTATCTTCTGTAACATCCCATCTTATCTCTGCATCATCAAGACATCCGTCTATAGCAACAGGATGCGCCCCAAAACATTTGTATACATCATAATACACACCTTTTTCAAAACGCCTTGTATCGCTTCCGCCTATAATATCCGTATAGAGATAAGGGTCTTCAAGCTCAATCTCTGGACTTTCACCATATTTTGCAATAAATGTATATGGCTCTGCTTTTTTCCCAGGAAACAGGACTGCAAACATGCCTGCCTCATCAGCTTTTTCCATATCATAGCACTTGCCGCTTGATTTAATTTTCAGTTTTACAGATGCTGCATCTGGTAAAAACGTGTGTACAAGTATGCCGCCCTTTACTTTGTGAGGCCCTAATATCCTGTCAGGATGTTCCTCCTCGGAATATACTATTGCTTCTATGCCTTCCCAATCCATTAAATTATATAATTTCTTATCCATAATCCCCTCTTTTCTGTGCTGGCTGCTGCACACCAGCCAGTACCCGCAGACCAGCACTAATACTTACTAAATTCTATGAATAAATAAACCACTCCTGAGTTTTGGTTCAAACCATGTAGACTTTGGTGGCATAAGGCAGCCTGCATCAGCTACAGCAAATAGTTCTGATATTGGTACAGGATATAGTGCAAAAGACACCCTCATATCACTGTCTGCGCGCCTTTCAAGCTCATCAAGTCCCCTTATCCCGCCAATAAAGTCAATCCTTGGGTCTGTCCTTGGCTCTTTAATCCCAAGCACAGGACCTAAGATATAGTTCTGGAGGACTGATACGTCCAGTGCTTCAACTACATTCTTTGTCTTTACAAGACTTTCCTTTGCTGTAAGCATATACCATGTCTTGTCCAGATACATGGCAATCTCACCTTTTTTAGATGGATGTTTTGCATGCTCAAGTTTGTCAATGCTAAAGTAAGCATTTACTCTCTCCATAAAGCCAGATTCTGACAATCCGTTTAAATCCTTAACTGAACGGTTATAATCCATAATCATAAGACTTTCGTCAGGAAACAGTACTGAAAGAAAATAATTAAACTCTTCAGTCCCGTCATATCCTGCACAGGCTTCTCTTTTTTTCAGGCCTGCCTTTACTGCTGAAGCAGCACGGTGGTGTCCATCAGCTATATAGATATCACTTATTGCCGAAAATGCATTTTCTATCGTTGTGATATCCTCAATGCCTGCAATCTTCCATACTGTATGCCCGATGCCATCATCTGAAATAAAATCATAAAGTGGCATATTATCAGCTATAACCCTTTCAACTACATTATTTATGCACTTCTGTGAACGGTATGCCAGAAAGACAGGACCTGTCTGTGCACTAAGTGTTTCTATATGCTTTATCCTGTCCTTTTCCTTTTCTTCACGTGTATTTTCATGTTTTTTAATAACATTGTTTAAATAGTCATCAATGCTTGCACATGCAACAATTCCTGTCTGCTTTCTTCCACTCATTGCCAGCTGGTAAATATAATAGCACCTGTCAGTGTCTGTAATAAAAGTTCCGTCTGCTGCCATGCCCTCAAATATCTCTTTGGCTTTTAAATACACTTCCGGGGCATATGTATCCACACTGTCCGGAAGTTGTGTCTCAGCCCTGTCAATCCTTAAAAAAGACAATTCATTGCCCTTAACTGCCTCCTTAGCTTCCTGTCTGTTATAGACATCATATGGTAATGCTGCAACTTTACATGCTGCCTTTTCATCTGGCCTGACTGCCACAAATGGTTTTATCTTTGCCATATTAACCTCCAAAGCTTTTCATAATCATATAACTATAGTATACCAAAAAAATAGAAAAAAACAAATAAAAAAGGACAAAAACAAAGTTTTGCCCTTTTTAATAAAGCTGTCTTATCAATATCCTACTTTTTTGCCAGTTTTGGTCATATATCCGCTAATATGCCCGGCGCTGTAATCTGCTTTTTTTCTTGAAACTGGCACAGCAGGGTCAGTAGGGTCATAATTTATAGAAGAGTCAACTGTTATTGTAGGGCTCTTGCCCAGTGGACCTGGCTTTGAAGAATTGCCCATTACAATATTTACTTCTGAGCCTGTTGCAACATAGTCATATATCCACTTTGCATCAGCAACAGTCATGCGTATGCATCCAGCAGATGCAGGGGAGCCAAGCTTATTATAAGTTGCAGGATTAAGTGAATAATGTGACTGGCCTCCAACTGCAATCGCATGAAAATAAACATTCCCTACAATATGTGTAGCCCATCTTGCATAGACTACACTTCCATCAGGTTCATTCATCGGTTTTAATGTATATTTTGCTGCTGCCCCATTGCTTGAAACAGAATATGAACCAAGCGGTGTAAATGAGGTGCTTATATTAAGTGAAGAGGCTGTTCCTGTGCTGGACACATCCCTGCCTACTGAAACAGTAAATGTTTTTACAGGTATTATGTATGCCTTTTTATCTTTGTCATATGCATATACAGTTACACAGCCTGCTGCCCTGTTTACCTCGACATATAATTTATTGCCTGTTTTTTTTAAACCTAGTATATTTGTAAGGTCTGTAACCAGTTTGTTGTCTTTATAATAAAGTTTATATTCCCTGCCTCCATAAACTTCATATATCCAGCCATTTTTTCCTAAATCTGATTTTCTTATTTTAAATGGTTTCTTATTTAGTAAAACACTCTTTCCCCACTGTGTAGTAGCATATGCATAAACAATGTAATTGCCCTTTTCAGCAAATGACATGTCTGCTGTATAAGAGCTGCCAGCAGAAGATATTCCCGGGGTTTTCTTATAAAACTTCTGTTTTCCGTTATTCTTTAAATATACATTAAAATTAATATTTTTAACATTGCCTGGGATGTAAATGCCTGCTACTTTAAAGTTATATACAGCATTTTGCTTTTTTTGCACATCCATTTTGCCTTTGACCATTCTCATGTCGGCCTTGCCCGTTTTCGACAGAATTCTCTTATTGCCAGCATTATCAGTAACAGTTGCCTTAATAGTATAAATATCAAACTTATAATCAAGCGATTTAAATGTTATATCTGCATAATAATATGCAGTGCCCGGTTTACGTGTAGCTGGCTTGCTGCCAATAAGGACATTTTTGCTATTATATACACTAAATCTTACTTTATTGATGCCAAGCCCGCTGTTCAGTGAGCCGACAAAAGCCCTGAATGACCTTTTCTTTTCAAGTGATGCTGACTTTTTGCTTCCTACATTAGAATATACAATTGCAACCTGGAAATTTGCTGATGCAAGGATAACGCTATTCTTTTCAGTATATTTATTTACAAGCACTACTGCTGCATTGTACTTATTATATGAATGGCATATGGTAGATAAATCATTTTCCCATGTCTTTTCTGTATTAGTAAGTTCTCTTTCACCCCCGCATAAAACTGCTTTAGATATATTTGATTTATTTTCCCATACAATAAGCTGTATCTTGTTGCCTGTACCTGGTACAGCAATATCATCTTTTGCATCTGTAGTAAAGTTAAATGTCCTGTTTATATCATACCGGTTGCCAGTAACCTTAAGTTTATAAGCATCTTTATGTATAGTAAAATCACATTTGCCAGCATCTATAACCTGTGCTTCACCACCTGCTTCAGATGTCCCCATAGTAAATGAAACACTGTATTCTTTAAATACAAATTTCTCTATACTGTCCATTGAAAAAGACCCTGTATATGTTCCATCAGTACAATTTGTACTATTAAGGGCAATCTTTTGTTCAAGTGCAGTGACAATATTGCTGCCAGAAGCATCATCTATACTGCTGCCAGAAGCACTTGTGGCTTTATCTGCACTATCTTTTGTGTAAGTAACTTTCATAGACATCTCATGTATAACAGCGGGGTCAATTCCTGTTACAGTGTATGTACACACACCGCTTGCACGGTCTGTATTAAGAGTGGCACTATACTCTGCTGCGCTGGCTTTTGCATTAATACATGCCACAGCCAGCGCCATAAATAAACAAACTGACATAAAAAGCCTGCTCACTGCTTTTTGTTCTTTAACATATTTTAACATTATACTACCTATACCTTTCCTTAATTTATGTTCTTTTTTACTGTTCCTGTAAATATATATTTAAAAATTTTTGCCGGTTCTAACGGATGGCCTTTAGGACCAAATAAGCCTGGCTTACAAAATACACCTGTTCCTGCCCATCCTATATTAACTACAGATTGTATCATATATGTAATTATATCTGTCTGCTTCTGGATAAATTTTTTTTTTTAAGTTTGGAGATATCTGATGCCAGTACAGCCATAACCTTTTTACCATGCTTTTCTGCAATTGATTTCATAGTATTAGTAAAATCTGGTGCAGCCTTATCTGTACCAGTATAATATGAAACTGTAAGTGTAAAAATATCATAGGCAGTCTGGTTTTCTTCAAGCATTGCAGCAATAGTACTGTACTGGTTTCCAGGTATGCCTGTAAAGCGCAGTGCCACAGATATTTCCTTTTCCAGAGTATCTGCAACATATCTTACAGCACTACAGCATCCGTTTACTAGTGTACAGAGGTTTTCCCATTCAATTTCACCAGATGCCGCATTTGCAATTTTATTATTAATCTGTACTATTCTGGCATCTACTCCATGGTCAGCAATTTCCGTAAGGCTTTCCACAGTGTATTCTTCAAGTATTTCTGTTTTTTCTTCTATATCCATATCCTGCCATCCCTCTGGCCAGACTGTGCCAGCCAGAAAATCTGGATAACAGAATTCTATAAGCACGCAAAGTCCTGCATCAGTTGCAAGTTTTCCTGCTTCCTTAACGCTCTCTAAATTATCTGTTCCGTATCTGGTGCGTATACATACCCAGTTTATCCCACACTCCTTTAGAAATGTAAATATTCCTTTCTGTCCTTCACCAGGAGCATAAAAAAGTTCATTGCCATCAAAGTCAAAATATCTGCTTCCGCCATCATACCCTGCTTTAATGCCAGATATATCCATGCCAGATATAAAGTCTTCACTTATGCCGTCAATACGGGAAACATCTATACCAGCCCTTACTGGTTCTGGCACAGGTGAAGCAGACACAGGCGGGATACTGGGGACAACACTGGGTTCTTCCCCGGCAGAATTTGTATTTACTGCACAGCCTGTCTGCCAGACGGACAGTACAGCACACAATACTGCTAAAATAATACTTTTGCACGTTTTTGCCATATAATCCTCCATAACTAAACAGTGTCCCGTATACATCCAGATTCCACGCCAGCCGCTAATTATCCCGGCTTCTTCGCCCAAATATCAGCAAAAGCCTTAAAAGCTGTAAAAGTATTGCAACCATTGAAGCTACATATGTCATTGCAGCAGCCCTGAGCACTTTTCCTGCCCCGCTTAATTCACGTCCCTGTAATATATTCTGTTCTTTTAATATCTTTAATGCCCGTCCTGATGCATTAAATTCAACGGGAAGTGTTACTAACTGGAAAAGTACAGCAAAACTAAAAAGGATTATTCCTATATTTACAAGAATACCACTATTGGTAACAGCTCCAAATAAAAGCACAGGCCACGCCGCATTTGAACCAAAGTTAGCTACAGGTACAATTGCATTGCGGATTGTTATTGGCATATATCCTTTATGGTGCTGTATCGCATGGCCACACTCATGGGCAGCTACGCCAATAGCTGCTACTGACGGTGAACCATACACAGAATCAGATAAACGCAGTACTTTTTCCCTTGGTGAATAATGGTCTGTAAGATTTCCCTGTATACGTTCAATCCGCACGTCAAATATTCCTGCATTACTTAGTATCATTTGTGCAACATTCTCAGCACGGAGCCCTCTGGAATTGCCAACATCCATATAGCGCCTGTAAGTTCCATTTACATTAGCAGATGCAAGCATACAAAGAACTCCTCCAATGACTACTAAAATATACGTATAATCATAAAAAAACATAGAATACACATCTCTCCCTTCCACAATCCTGCAATCTTTTAACAAAACTCAAAACGCTTTACAAATCCTGCGCCAAGTGCAAAAGGCCCTGTATGCACACAGATTGTTGCACCTATCTGCACCAGGTCTGCGCCATCTTCTGCGCCCAGGCCTTTAAGCACTGTATTAATCATTTCTCTATAGAAAACACCTTCCTGCCTGTCATACCCAAAGCCAACAGCAAATGCATAATTTTTTGGATTTTCGCCATTTTCCTTAAAATATGACTTAATAAGCTCTATTGTCTTAAGCATTGATTTCTTACGGCTGCGTGCAATCCCTGATGAATCTATTGAACCATCCGCCAGAGTTATAAGCGGCTTAAGATTTAATATGCTTCCTGCAATCCCTGCTACTTTTCCAATGCGGCCGCCATGCTGCAGATAGTCAAGGTTTCCAACAGTAAAAATTATGCGTGCAGTATCCCTCATCTGTCCCATAAGTTTGTTTACAGTCTGTTCATAACTGTAACCATGTTTTTGCATCCTTGCTGCTTCTATTACATACAGACGCTGGAATACTGTAGCGCCATATGAATTTATAACTGCTATCTTTGCTTTTGGATAGTCTTCGCAAATTATCTCTTTTGCATTTAATGCTGAATTGTATGAACCACTTAATGAAGTAGTTATACAAATACATATAACCGCCCTGCCAGCTTCTATATGTGGCATAAACGCATCTACATAATTCTGTACTGATGGCAGGGATGTTTTAGGGTACTGCTTAGGATTAGAAACCATTCTCTCATATACATCCCTGATTGCAATTTCCTCAATCTCTTTATAGTACTTTTTCCCATCAAATGATACATAAAACGGTACTACCTCTACATTATACTTTTCTTTTAAATCTGCCTCCAAATCACATGAACTGTCACTTATAATCTGATACTCCATATTGATAACCATACCTTCCATTAAAATATAATATATAAATGCCATTAATATTCTTACTATGTTGCATAGTTTGATTACCTATGCAACATAGTTTTTATTTCTACATTTTAACATATTACATACGGTTGTCAATATAAAAGGTTACTATTCACGGCCTATGCCGTTCATAGTAACAAACAG
>DKXQ01000069.1:0-5837 GCA_002493085.1 Lachnoclostridium sp. UBA7122 | reverse complement strand
TAGTAACAAACAGCGCTTTACAGCAAAGAACTTTTAGGGGTTTTTAGTTACGGCTTCCACACTTAGGGCAGATGCTGCCTTCTTTAAAAACGTGGCCACATCTGTAACAGCATATTGCGGCGTGTTTCTGCTGTGACATATATTCAATGCTTCTTGATTCAGGCTTCTTTTTTAGGTAAGCAGCAAAATCATTTAGTGCCAAAGCCATGCTTTTCTGGTCTTTTCCTTTAAGGGAACATGGAAGTTTTAGTTTTGTGCCTGATTTTTTACTTATAAAGATAGCTTTTCCTGCCCTGCTGTTTTCCAAAGAAATTTCTTCAATATCCATTACATCAAGCTTTCCGGATTTCACCATGCCTTTATAGAAAATATGGTCAGGTGTAACTATAAAACCGTCCTTTCCATTGCCAAAAAGTGATGAATCGCATATCATAACAGGATATTCATATCTGCCCAGCAAAACTGCATATCTGCTTATTGCATTTCTAATAAGGATAGATTCATCATCTTTATTGTCACCCTCCTGCATCTTTCTTACATCATAATAATGTATCCTTGAACTGTCTTCTATGCTCTTATCAAGAGTTCTTCTAAGCTTTTCAACAAGCTGTAAGCTTTCTTCTGTTTTCATGCGTGTAAGCTTTCTGTCTATAAGTGCTGTCATTTCAGACTTAAGTTCTGGAAGTATATCTGCTGCCTCTATTTCCTGCATTGCACGTATTCCATCCTCTACATCCAGAACAGCTATATCCGGGCAAATCTTCCTTACAGTTTCTGTATCAATTTCCCTGACCTGGCTGTACAATTCATCAGTATACTCTTTAAGTATGCCTGGGTCAAAATCTGAATTTTTTAGATTGTCAATTAATTCAAGCATACTCCGTCTTCCGCCTGTTCCTGCTTTCCTGACAGCGGCAGAAAGTTCTGCATGTTCTGCATTTTGTATAAACTTATCTATTATTTCTTCATACTTGCTGGTATCAATCTCCTTATAAGACTGGATTTGTTCTTTAAACTTTTTATAGCGTTTTCTGCTGTCATTCTGTGGCAGGCGGGATACCAGATAGTCAAGTTCTTTTTTGCCAGTTTGTTCAAGCAGTTCTTTAAGCTGCCCCGCCAGCTCCTCTTTATCCACAGTACTTAAACTGCTGTTTTCAATATCTGCTGCCAGCTTCTGTATATCTGGATATTTTTTGTTCCGGCAAAGTTTTATTGCCTTTATTGCATCTTCTTTATCTATAAAAATACTTCTCTTTGGGCTCTCTGCATTTAGACTGCCTGTACTATCTTTATTATTCTCATTTGTACTATTTTCTATGTTTTCTGTATATTCACTGGCATGTTCTGTATTCTGGGTATCCTCTTCTGATGAACTGCCAGCCTGTGTTTTGCTTTCTTTGCTATATGGTTTATTATTGCCATCTGCACCTTTAGTATCCTGAACATTTTGTGTACCCCGGATATCCTGTGTATCTTGTTTATCCTGAGTATCCTGTGTTTTCTGGTGTTTTCTGGCAGTTTTATTACTTTTGCTATTTTCAGGTTCTTTATTAGAGCCAGTATTATCTTCCTGTACAGTGTTATTAACAGGACTTTTACTGTCACTGTCCTCTGTGCCACCCATATAATTCCTGACAATAGCATCCATTACGCTGTCCCCGCTGGTCTCCTCTCCGCTGGTTTCTTTTAATTCACTATCTAAAATACTGTAATCTGGCCTGTTCATCCCTGTCCCGCCAGCAATTCCATCTTCACCGGTCTTTCCAGACTTAAGTCCCATCCTGAATTTAGTATATGGGTCAAGTCCAGCATTTTTTCTATATTCAAGCTCCTGCTCAATATATGCCATAAACCTTTCTATTTCCCTGTCAGTAAAGAAACCTTCATCCATCTGCCTAAGCAGCCTTTCAAGTTCTTCATCCGCCAGTTCTTTAATCCTGCTGCATATTTTTGCAAGGCTTCTGTTGCCACTGTGTACTTTATCTATATATTCTGTTTCATACATATTGAAGTTACTGTTAGAAGTCTTTCTGCCTCTTCTTCCAATAAGCCTTTTATAATCTTCTGCCGCCTTTGCATCATTGTCAAAATCAAGAATATATATATCGCCATCTGACAGTAATTTCCCTGGCCTTGGAGTATAAAACCTGCTGCATGCAGGGCACATATACACTCTTGCTATATATACTTTTCCCTCTTCTGTGTCTATAGCAAACTCTTTGCCATTTGGATAGACAGACATATGAAGATGGCTGCTGCATCCAGGGCATATATATGGAATTATATAAAAGTTACTGCCAAGCCTTGCAGATGCCGCCTGTCTGGTATCTAATTCCTGCTTATTAAAACCCTCCACAGCCATCTTCCATTTCATATCATGCCACAAGCCCTGTGGCCCGTCATCTGGCCCTTCCTCTGTAGCAGATTCACCTGGAAGCCTTTCACTCTCTGCCTCTGCCCTGTCATCAGCTTTAATTTTATTAATTGCAGAAATAACTATATCTTCAAATACAACACTTAACCCATCAGTTGTAAATCTTATACCACTGTCAGAATAATAAGCTTCGGAATTTATCTCTTTTAAAACCTGTTTAAATAACAGGTCTATTCTGGCATAACTATGTGAAACCCTTATCCCTGGCAATGTTCCCCATTTGCCAAATACATAAAGAAGCAAATTAAATATATTTTCGAGAAGCTTTCTTCCCTCAATTTCAAATACCTCTTCCTTAATCTCTGGAATATCAATTATATTGGGATATACTTTCTTCACTTCAAAGTCAAAAATAAATGAATTAATGCTGCCTGGAAGAATTATTGTATTATTCTGGACTAAAATCACACCCTGCCAGTCTACATCAGCCCTTGATGCAGTTATAAGTTTTTTATATGTATTTCCAAGTCCAGAACCAGCTTTAAGCCACACCATTTCTGATACCCCCTGTCATAGCTGTTATTTCAGGCACAGCCTAAAATACGCTCAAGTTCCCTTGCAAGCCCGTCTTCATCATTATTATATTTTGTCACAATATCAGCTACACTTTTAGCATCTTCTGTCCCATTGCACATACATATCCCAATCCCGCACTCTCTTATCATTTCAACATCATTGGTAGTATCCCCAAAGGCGGCTGCCTCTTCTATGCTGTACCCATGTACGCTACAGTAATATGCAATCCCATATACTTTTGATAATTCAGGATGTACAAATTCAAACATATCTGCCTGCGACTTAAACGCTCTGTATTTACTGGATTTATGTTGTTCATAAAAAGCCTCAACCTGTTCCATCTTTTCAGGAGGGGTACTGAGTACAAGTTTGCTTTGCGGAGTTTTTATCTCTTCTTTAAGATTGCATAGCACAATGCCAAGATGGTTGTTATAAGCTGCCCTTTCAATTATGCTGTCACTTTTATACGCATAACAATTATCTCCCTGATAAACATAGGGATTTAAAGCAAAAGGCTGGTACAGGTTAATTATTTCATCTATTATTCCAGGTGTAAGCTGGTAAAAACAGGATTCTTTGTCCATATCAGCATCATACAGCTCAGCACCATTAGAGCCTGTCATAAAATTAATACAAGATTCTATCCCCAGCGCAGCAACTGTCCGCTTTAATCCAACTATCGGCCTGCCTGAAGCAATGCCAAGTTTATAACCTTCACTATTAAGTTTCTTTAATAACTGCTTTGTATAATTGCTTACTATCTTATCAGAATTTAAAAGTGTACCATCCATATCCATAACTATTATTTTTATATCTGCCATACAAATCCTCTTTTCCGTAATATTGTCAGATAACGCAAATAAGAATTATTCACTATTACTGTGCAAATATAAATTTACCACATTTAAGGCTGGATGTATACCTTTTTGATAAATTAAATATTTTTTTCTAATGTATATTCTGTATAAATTTTTAAAATAAGTAAAAACTGTCCGCTAAAATAAGGACTGCTACATTAACTAAAGAATGTAGCAGCCCTGTTGGTATTTCTTACAAGTTAAACATAATCTGGCTATTATTTAATCCTAATGCTCTTTACTGCACCACATGCCATAATAATCTTCTTATATGCTTTAACTTTATTCTTTGGAACTTTAATTACAGCTTTCTTATTAATTCCGCTAAATGCATTTTTACCTGTCATCTTAGCTGTAAGTTTTGTAGTTTTTATAGTTACTTTCTTTAAATTTGCGCATCCCTTAAAAGCATTTCTGCCAATTTTGCTTACATTTTTGCCTATTGTTATCTTTGCAAGCTTTTTATTGCCCTTAAATGCATTATTAGCAACAGATGTAACTTTATATGTCTTTTCCTCAATCTTAATGCTGGCAGGAATTACAATATTCTTTACACTCTTTGCACCAGTAACAGTAACTGTCCTTGAGCCGCTGGTTGCTGTAACCTTGTATTTTACATTGCCTTTAGTAACCTTTTTGCCAGTCTTTACTGTCTGTGCTGGCTTTGCAGAAGGTGTTGTATCTGTTACAGTATCTGGCGTTGCACTTGGAGCAGCACTTGCTGTTGTGCCAGGGGCAGCAGATGGAGCGGCACTTGGAGCAGCAGATGGTGCTGTATCTGTTACAGTGCCAGGTGTTGCAGATGGAGCAGCACTTGCTGTTGTACCAGGTGCAGCAGACGGAGCAGCACTTGCTGCTGTGCCAGGTGCAGCGGATGGAGCAGCGCTTGCTGTTGTACCAGGGGCAGCAGATGGTGAAGGTGAAGGTGTTGATGTTGCAGCTGCAGATCCACCACCAGCGCCAGGCATTACAACTGCTGTACCGCCTGTTAATCCTGATGATGAACCAGATTTTTCATCATAATCCACATAACTTAGAATATATGATGAGAATAAATTGCTGCTTACTAAAAGAGTACCTTCTTCTCTATTTTCATCTACATCTAATACTTCACTTCTGCCATCGTGTATACGTATAATATAAAACTTTCTGGTCTTGCCAGGTTCTGGATCAGCAATTTCAGGTTTCTTAATCTTTATAATTACATTGCTGTCTGTATTTTTTAATTGAACCTTAACATTTTTAATTTTTTCATTATCATGGTTAACAACCTTTGCAAAAAGTGAGATATCAAGAGGTATAAGCTTGCCTACAGTTCCTTTAGCCCCTGTTTTGTTATGTTTATTCTCAATATCAGTTTTTGCTTCATCCTGGGTTACTTCTTTAAATGCCTCCTTCTCTGGTACTGGCACTACTAAAAGTGAAAGAGCAAGTTTTGCATTTGTCCCATCTTTTTGAGTATCCTTTATAGCTTCTTTTACGTCTTTAATAAGTTCTGCAGCCTGCTCTGGCTCAAGCTCTTTATTGTCAGCATCAACAAGTGTAATATCAGACTCAGGCTTAGCTAAATCTACAATAGCGTCAATAACTTTGTCTGTATCTGTTTTACCAGATTCAAAAGTCTCACTTAAATTTGCATCACCATAGTTTTTATCTGCTTTAGTACCAGCTTCAACAAGAGTTGTTGGCGCAATAGCTGCTTTTGCTGTTACAGAAGATATCTCTACATTTCCTGTAATATCTGAAATTGTGTAGATAATACTTCCATTAGCACCTGATTTATATGTTTCTGAAAGTTTACATACCTTATTATCTTTAAGTGTTACTTTAGGTTCAGTATCTTTTGATATGATATATCCTTCATCTGGTGTAATTTTAAGTTCTATACTGCCATTGTGCACAACACTGCCACTCTCAGGAGAAAGAGATACACTGGCATTTGTTATTACTGGTGCCGTACCACCAGCAAAAGATACAGTATATTGTGCTGGCTTAACATCGCCGGTTACCAGGATAACCGCATAAAAAGT
>DKXQ01000221.1 GCA_002493085.1 Lachnoclostridium sp. UBA7122 | reverse complement strand
GTATCAAAAAGTACACTTTTTGACATACTATACTAACTGTAAAATAGCATTTAAGAAAGGACAAGAGAAATGGCGAATAGTACAAATAATAATACAGTTTGTGGATTGTGTGACCTGCCATGTGACAGCAAAGACAAAATGAAATTTGGTATTGACAACTATATTGATGGACTGTGTGCATTTATAAAGGAATGTCAGACACCATTGTCAATTGCACTTCAAGGGGAATGGGGAACAGGAAAGACTTCATTTATAAACGTGATAAAGCAAAACCTAGAAGATGACTGCTTTACTACAATTTACTTTAATACATGGCAGTATTCGCAATTTAACATGGCAGAAAGCCTTTACTTTTCATTTTTAGAAAGATTTTGGAAAACATTGCTAATAAGTCAAACCAGAATGAGAAAGCAAAAAAGCTTATAAAGAATATGGCAAAGCTTTCTATAATCGCCTTGAAACAAGGGATTGAAAAGACAACTTAGCTTAATTTTGACGAAATGTCAGATTCTATTAAGAAGGAGAATGGAGATGACATTATAAAACTTGTTAGCGGTTTTAAAAATGATTTCCAGGAGATTGTAACAGAAACGGTAAATAAAAGCCCGAAAAACAAAATAATAATATTTGTAGACGACATTGACCGTCTAAATCCAGAGGTTGCCGTTGAACTTTTGGAAATTATAAAGCTTTTTATGGATGTAAAAGACTGCAACTTTGTTCTTGCCGTTGATTATGACGTAGTAGTAAGTGGTGTTAGAAAAAAGTATGGGAACAACATGACAGATGCAAAATGCAGAAGTTTCTTTGACAAAATTATTCAAGTGCCATTTACAATGCCAGTAGCAAAATATGATATCAGGGGAATGTTTGAAGAAACATTTGAGGATTATGTGAAAAATGGGTATTTAGAGCCTGTATTTAAGTTGTTTATTAAAGCCATAGGCTCAAATCCACGTACTTTCAAACGCTTTGCCAATTCATTTATACTCCTGGAAAAAATTTATAAGGAGCAGACTAAAGATAGCACAATAGAGCCAGTCAAAGTGTACTGCCATAATTCGCTGTTGCTTATAAGCCTTTCCATACAGCTTGGTTCGCCAGAAGTGTATGATGAAATGCTTTCATATGATGATTATAGCAGTTTAGAGCAATACTTTGACAATATTAAGAATAATATTAAGTATGATATAGAAGAAAAAAGCAGCACTCCACAGGAAAAAAATCAGAAAGTATTCCAAAATTCACTTCTAATAACACTTATCAAAGCACTGGAAGACATCAGCAAAAATGCAGGTAAAAAGATTAATGTCTATGAGGAATTTTATGGCATATTAAAGCTGGCTTCTTCAGTTTCTACAAGTTCTGTTAAGTCACAGGAAGGAGAAAAAATAACGAAGATATCCATAGGTGATGATAGTTATAACGTGGGAAACGCAACAGAAGCATTAGAAAAGACTTATAATATATTGCTTGAAAATAACAAAGATAAACTTACAGACAGCTTCATAGAACAGCTGGGAAATATCCTTACATATGATGCTGCAGCAAGTAAGAGTCTTTTCCGTGCAAAAAAAAGGCTGGAGGTCCAGTGTAATGGTAAGGAAATATTCCTTGGCACATCAAGTGGCACACCAGTTAAAATGACACAAGCAAATAAACTCTGTCACTATTTGGAATTACCTGCAAGACATTTGATATGGTATAGTGGCGAAAATGCAGTATTTGAAAATGATTAATATCATACCAGAGAGTTAAAAGTTTTGAAGCATTTAAAGGAGTAAATAAAAAAGTAAGGGTTGAAGGTTCAAAATCTAAGGTAAAAGCGTATATACGAATTGTTGCATCTAAACGCTAGGGATATGGCTATCCGTTTGCCAGTGTTTTTAATTTAGAAGATTGTAACAAAAATGGTAAGGCTGGCATGGAACAGTGGCTAAAACTAAGTGTTTGGAAATTATTTTATAAATATGGAGGAGAACTAATGTTAGATAAGAGATTATTAAAACAAATAACAGTTGCTATTATGTCATGTACATTAGCAGTGGGTACAGCAGGTATTAATACAGTGCCTGCAACAGCCACGGAAAGCAGCACTGCAGAGAATATAGAAACTGTACCAGTAGAAAGTATTTTACATAACGGAAGCCCTAGCGCTGCCATTATGTCAAATGGAGATTTATATTGCTGGGGAGATAATGGATTTGGTGATGTTGGAAATGGGACAACAAAGGAACAGCTTACTCCATTTAGAGTGTTAAGTAATGTAAAATTTGCAGTATGTAATGAATCTGGGAACCTTTATAATACCATGATGGCAATCACAGAAAATGGAGATTTGTATTGTTGGGGATATAATGGGGATGGCCAGGTTGGAAATGGTACAACAGAGAACCAGCTTACTCCATTTAAAGTGTTAGATAACGTAAAATCCATAGATAGTTATGGTGAAAGAAACAGTTTAGTGACAGCAATCACGGAAAATGGAGATTTATATTGCTGGGGAGAGAATGAGTATGGCAAAGCTGGAAATGGTACAACAGAGTACCAGTATACTCCAGTTAAAGTATTAAATAATGTAAAATCCGTAAATGAAAAGAGTAACACCATGACAGCAATAACAGAAAATGGGGATTTGTATTGCTGGGGATATAATGAATATGGCCAGGCTGGAAATGGGGCAACAGAGGAACAGCTTACTCCAGTTAAGGTGTTAGATAATGTAAAATCCGTAAATAAATATTACGAGACTATGGCAGCAATAACAGAAAATGGGGATTTGTATTGCTGGGGATATAATAATTATGGCAAAGCTGGAAATGGTACAACAGAGAACCAGCTTACGCCAGTTAAAGTGTTAGATAATGTAAAATCTATAGATAGTTATGGTAAAAGCGATAGTTTAATAACAGCAATCACAGAAAATGGAAGTTTATATTGCTGGGGATATAATGAGTATGGCCAGGTTGGAAATGGAAAAGAAGGTTATAATGAAGAAGAAGATGAGCCAGAACTCCAGCTTACTCCGTTTAAAGTGTTAGATAATGTAAAATCCGTAAAAGAACAGAACGGTATAACGACAGCAATCACAGAAAATGGAGATTTGTATTGCTGGGGAAGTAATTTAAATGGCCGGATTGGAAATGGTACAACAGAGAGGCAGCTTACGCCAGTTAAAGTGTTAGATAATGTAAAATTTATAGATATTTATGATAGCACCATGACAGTCATCACAGAAAATGGGGATTTGTATTGCTGGGGAAGTAATGGGTATGGCCAGGTTGGAAATGGAACAACAGAGGACCAGCTTACTCCGGTTAAAGTGTTAGACAATGTAAAAAGTATAGAATCTATAAATATTGATAATAACACCATGAAAGCAATAACAGAAAATGGGGATTTGTATTTCTGGGGACATCATATGGGTGCTGCTTTTGGAAATGAAACAATAGAGGACCAGCTTACTCCAGTTAAAGTATTAGACAATGTAAAAAGTGTAAAATCTATAGATATTGATAATAACGCCATGACTGCAATAACAGAAAATGGAGATTTGTATTGCTGGGGAAGTAATGGGGATGGCCAGATTGGAAACGGAACAACAGAGTACCAGTATCCTCCAGTTAAAGTATTAGACAATGTAAAATCCGTATCCTCAGAAGAGAAAGACACTATGATGGCAGTTAAAGAAAATGGGGATTTGTATTGCTGGGGATATAATATGGGTGGTGCTGTTGGAAATGGAACAACAGAGAACCAGCTTACCCCAGTAAAGGTGTTACCTTTAGAAGATGCCCCAGGAGCGTCTGCACCAACGGATACAGAAACACCATCTACAGAAATACCTATGCCAACAGATACCCCGGCAACATCAGATACGTCAGATATCGAAACTGGATATAAAGTTACTGTTGCTAATTTAAAGTATACAGTGACTTCTGTAAAGGGTAAGCAAACTGTAGAATTTACAGGTGGTAAAAAGACTGCTAAAAGTATAGTAATCCCTTCATCAATAGATATAGCAGGCATAAATTATAAAGTTGTGTCTGTCGCTAATAATGCATGTAAGAACTATAAGAAACTTCAGAAAGTTACGATAGGTGCTAATATAAATAGTATTGGCAACACTGCATTTAGTGGCTGTACAAAATTAAAGAAGATTATCTTTAAGACTAAAAAACTTACAGCTGGGAAAACAGGCTTTGAAGCATTTAAGGGAGTAAATAAAAAAGTAAAGGTTGAAGGCCCAAAATCTAAGGTAAAAGCGTATACACGAATAGTTGCACTTAAGCGCTAGGGATATAGCTGTCTATTTGCCAGTGCTCTAATATTCCCGCATAATATTATGAGAAAGGAGTATGCAAAAGATAGCCATAGGGTTGGAGTATTTTAAAAATTAATCAACGTTTTATAAAGGAGGAATTTAATTATGTTTAAAAAATTTTTGAATGGTATGCTAACAGCTGCATTACTTTTAGGCAGCGCTACATACGCAAACACAACAACAGCTAATGCAGCAGATTTCCCTGCACCAAAGTATAATTTTAACATGGATAAAACTAACAAGAATGTAGTAGCAGTTGCACGTAAGGGAGATAATAAAAACCATACAACAGGTAAGCCTGAAACAGGTGTACTTCCAAAGGCATCACAGGCAAAAAAGGTTAAGCTTAAATATGTTAAAGGCAAGAAGGGCAAAGCTCTTTACTTAAATGGCTCTTCTTATGGTGCAGAACTTAATAAAGTGAAGCTTGGAACTGGTCCATGGACAGTTTCATTCTGGGTAAAAGCTGATGACAGCATAAGTGATTATGTACCAATTTTCTTTACAGGAAATAAGATTACAGACCCTAGGAATACACATTGGGTATCTATTACGCACATGACAGGTCATGACTATGGCGGAGACCCATATATCTGGTCACATAGAGTAACAGGTGACGGGATGGAAGAGTTTCCATGGTATTGCTGCCAGGATGCAGATGGCAACTTAATAGAGAGTTCAGCACTAACTAAGGATAAATGGGTACATATTACATTAGTAGTTGATACAAATGATACGTATGGTGAAGAACTTAAGGGTCATCATGGCTGGACATATGTAAATGGTGAACTTTATGGCAGTGGTACAGTAGCTAATAATACAATGACAAACAGCAACAAGTTCTATTTAGGTATCAATGCATGGGATGTTCCATTCAAGGGATGCTATGATGAAGTTAAGCTTTGGAACAAAGCTCTTACTGATAAGCAGGTTGCAGCACTTTATAATTCAGAGAAGTAATTTAATGCCAGGCTTTTCAAACTATATCAAATGTTGTATCGTAGAATTCTGTAGGCAATATAAATTATATTTTTATGGAATGCATGTAAAGTAAAAAAAGAGTTTGAATATATATGCATAGCACAGAAAGGCAGCTTATAGAAATGAATAATATTTTTAAGAAAATAGGAACTGTACTTATGGCAGCTGCTTTAGTCATTACATGTAATCCTGTAATGACTAAAGCAGAAGAGGAAGAGGAAGTTATTTTAGAGGAGGAAAATGAAGCAACAGCAAGTACTGATATATCATATACTTTTACAGTTAGTTCCTGTCCTGAGCTTAGCGTTTTTTTATTTGTTCCAGATATGGCTGCAGGAACTATGGAATTATATGCGAATGATGAATATATTGGCACAGACACCTTAACAGATGATGATACATCATGGCTTCATGGTGAGTTTCTGTATGGACATTTGCTTTCTATAAAAGACCCAGAGCCAGGCAACTGGAAAGTAGTGCTTAATTTTAATACAGATACATATTTTATTATTTCTGTAACACGAAAAAAACCTTTAGTGGACATTAGTGATAGTGAAATTAAATTAGCAAAAGGCTCTACACAGAAACTTTCTGTTTCAGGTGCAAAAGGTGATATTATATGGGCAAGTAATAATAAAAGTGTTGCAACAGTAGATTCTGCTGGAAAGGTTAAAGCTAAGAAGGCTGGCATAGCAAAGGTTACAGCCACAACAGCAGATGGGCAGGTTTTTACATGTACAGTTTCAGTATATAAGAATGAATATAAGGAAACAAAAATGAATTCTTTATCAGTTAAAGATGGAAGTTTACAGATGCAGGTTTACAAAATGTTTTATGATAGCAAAGGAAACCTTGTCCTTAAAATACGTTTTGTAAATAACACAGTTAACAAAACTATAAAGAAAATTAAGAACTTGACTGTTGAAGCAGTAGATGGTTATGGAAAGGCCATTGGTACATTAAAAGTTAATAACAGAAAGATAACTTTACATCCTGGCAAGCATAAGGATCTTACATTTGTTATAAAAAAGTCTGGTTTAAAGAATAAAAAAGCTGACTTACGTACAGCAATGTATTCTAGTACATGGAAATATTACACGGAAATATAGCATTACATGGAGAAGCTTTTAAGAAAGGACAAGAGAATGTGTAAATGTTTTCAAACAGGGAATTGAAATGTTGACAAAAGCCATAGGCACAAATCCACGTTCTTTCAAGCAGTTGACTAATTTGTTTATTCCCGCGAAGGCAAAATGA
>DKXQ01000236.1 GCA_002493085.1 Lachnoclostridium sp. UBA7122 | reverse complement strand
AAAAAATATATACTAATTAGTTCTAGTTTTTAAATTTTTTTTTGAATTAATTATAATTTAACAATATTGGCAGAAATGGTATTATATAAGAACTAAAGCACATTATATTGAAAAAACATAATAAAGGAGCGGGTGCAGTAATGTTAGAGTTCAGTCCTGATATACAGGAATTTAGGCAAAATTATTTTGATGTATGTAAAGAAAACCAGATTACTGTACATAATAAGGCAGCATTAATCAACACAATAGTATATAAACTCAATCAAAACCAGGCATCTGGCAACTTACGTCAATTATTATTTATAGCGCTTATGGATTCTACAGGAATTCTGATATCCCGTTTTTATAACAGTCCACAAGAAAAAGCAGAAGAGGATTACAAAGATTTGCAAAAGATGTATTTTGACTTTCAAAATCAATATGAGAATACAAAAAATTATGCTGTTATCTGGAATATGGTTCTGGCAGTTGAAAAGCTGCCAGAGCCCAGCCCGGAACTGGCTACAGATGAAACACTTTATAAAGAACAGGCAGATTATGTATCAGATTTATACTGTAATATTTTTGAAACCAACAGACAAAATTCTGGAGAACTGCACTATAACCTGCGGAGGTTTCTGTGCCAGGCATACCAGATTACAGAATACCACCAGATTATGCCTCTGTTTTTATTTCAGATTATGGTGCGTCACGCCAGCAGGCTTGTAAGCCAGGAAAACCTGCATCTATCACTAAAGCGGTTATGGTCATATAAAAAATATGAGATTAACAGAAATAATAATAAAAATTACCGGCAGTATAAGATGTATTCCAAAATGTTCCGTAAACTGTGTAAATATTTTAAAAATGATGATAGTGTAAATATTGAACTCTGTAAGTACGGATTTAGAAAGATATCCAACCTGCACCAGTGGATTATAGACAGACAACATGCAAAAAGAAAAAAAATACTGGATAAATATTATTACAATCTGATAATAGCAGATGTATTCTGTGAAAAATATGACCCATATAACTCATATGAACTATATGGATGCCTTAAAGGAGATAAACAAAAATATTTTGAAGAATACCACGACGATTACTGCCAGGTAAAAGATGCTGTAGAAGAATATATAATTGATAACGGTGACAAGTATATATTAGAATGGATAGAAAAATATTATACAGATATGGAATCCCTGTATAACTGTGTATATGAAATTTACAACGAATGTATACCAAAACTTCCAAAAGAAAAAGAGTGGATAAAACCATGTATAAAAGCACATATTTTTGAAATTGCAACAATGCTGGCGAAGGACAGGGTATTGCATAATGTATTGAATTTACTGGATGTATAACTAGCAGATACCATACTTTGTAAATTCCAGGAAAATACTGTACATAAACAGGGGGAGATGCATGATGAAGAAAAAACTTGAAATTATTTTATTTGCAGTAATTTTAAAAAGCAAAACAAAAGTATAAAATTAAAGTTTACAGTTATTATAAAAATAAATTTAGAAAGATTAGAGAGGTACAAGATGTTCTGTTCAGTTTGTGGAAGTAAAATTGAAAAAACTACAAGATTCTGCCCAGGTTGTGGAAGAAAAATAATACCAGAAGAAACAGAAATAATAGAAAAACCTGTTGACAATGCAGGTGAAATAAAAGAAATTTTAATGAAGGCAATTGAGGTTATTGATAAAATTGAAAATGCACTACAAAAACGCACTATATTTGATGAATACAGAGATTCTGCTAAAAAAAAGAAAGACGAAATGATTTCAGAAGCGTCATCAGCTTCAACAACAGTAGGTTGTTTAGGAATAATACTTGGTATAGTAATAATAATTGTATGTATATTTTATTCGCTGCACTTTTTTTTAACATTATCTATCATGGCAGGATATATAATACTTGTTTGGTATATAGAGAGTAATGTAGCTGAATCTTATAATGAAAATGAGAAAAAGGCACAGGCTATAGAATGGTATAATAATGAAATTGCTTTAATTAATGAACAAGAAGCAAGATTTGATAAAGAGTTTAACAGTTATTGTGTATCAGATGAAGTTGTTTTAGTAAGAACTATTGTGCCAGAAAATTATTTTGATAAAGAACCTATACAGTTTTTTATTAAAATGCTGGATGAACATAGAGCAGATACTTTTAAAGAGGCCATTAATCTTTATGAGGAATACTTGTATAGAGAAAACATGGCAAATATGCAACAACAACAATTAATAATGCAGGGACAGCAATTAAAAGAAACACACGAGTTGTCAAAAAATGTCACAAACCAGATGCAGCGACAGTCATACTATATGCAGCAGATTTCTGATAATACTAAATCTACGCAAGAAGCCATGGAAATACAGTCTAAACAGTTAAAGAAAATAAGAAAAAATATGAGATAAGCCAGAATATTACAAAATGTTTAAAATACTTCCAATATATCTGTAGACATATTGGAAGCATTCTGGATTATTAATGGGTTTTATGCTTTTTCACGGCTTTGGAAAGCTTCTATCATTAGATTTATGCTATTTTCGACTATGTTAATCTCATCTTTTGATAGATGCTGCAAACGGCTTAAAATACCTGATATGTCATTTTGCTCATTTTTGCCCATTAATATATAGTCACTGGAGATACATAATGTATTGCAGATTTTAATAAGGGTTGGAACAGATGTTCCCACAACACCACGTTCCAGGTCAGAAATGTATTGTGTTGAAACATCTACCTTATCAGCAAGTTTTTCCTGCGTATATCCTGATATTTCCCGTGCTTCCTGGATGCGTCTGCCTATTTGTACATTGACATCTTTACGTTCTTTCATCATTAAATACCGCCTTTCGCTTTTATAACCTTTTATAATAAGCAGTAAATTTGATTTAGTTAATAGGGTATGGAATTTATATTAAATAATAGTATAGCTTATGGCATGCAAAATCATTTATGCAGGAGTATTCTTGCCAGTTTTAGTTAAAAAGCAGACTTAAGGGTTTATAGACGTTACCTTTAAATAACCTAAATATATAGCCTATTAGATTCTAACCAATAAACTAAGATTTAAATGTTAACAACTAAGGTCTTAGAAAATACAGGCTGAAGAATCTGAAAGCATATTATTTTTAAGAGGAGGGAAAAACTATGATTAAAAAAACAAAAAGAACAGCAAAACTACGCTGGCATTTCAAACGTGCTATTATGCCATTTATGCTGGCATTTGCACTTGCACTAACTGCAATAACGCCAGTGAACGCAACAGCAGAATCTGCAACACCTGGCAGTAAGAAGATTTCACATGAAGCAAGGAAAGGCAGTGACGAAGACTTATCTTCATATACAAAAATATATACCATTGCCGATTTAGTAAATATTAATAATAATCCCCGTGGTAAGTATGTTCTTATGAATGATATTGATATTACAGAGGAAACTAAGAAAGGTGGTTCCTGGGACACAGGACATGGATGGACACCATTAAATAGCTTTCGTGGTACTCTAGATGGGAATGGACACAAAATTATAGGAATGCATATATATGGAACTTTTTCAGATATAGGCGATAGCGATGCATATGTCGGGCTTTTTAGAATTAATTTGGGTACTATCAAGCGCTTAGGACTTTCTAATGTTGACATAAATACAGAAACTATTTCAAATATATTTCAAGGATATGCAGGAGGCATTGTTGGTTATAACAAAGGAACTATTTCTGAATGTTATGTGGATGGAGTTATATACAACCAAGGAGATTGTACAGGAGGTATTGCAGGATTCCTTAGTAGTTATAATGGTAGTATTATTTCTAATTGTTATAATGCAGCAAAGGTTTCTGGCAATGGTATTGCTGGTTCTAAAGGAGACTATTTTCCTTATGATAAATGTGGGGCTTATTATAATTATAATATAGGTGAGGTAGAAGGATATCCTATAATAATAAATGACCATGCAGGAAACTATGCTTTAAAAGGCAAAGACTTGAATACAGCAAATATAGATACAACAATACTTACTGAAGCCCAGATGCGTACCCAGAGTGTATATGTTGGATTTGATTTTAAAAATATATGGGAAATTGACCCTTACTCTAGTTATCCATACCCACAGTTAAAATCCAACCGCCAGCACCGCATAGATGGTTTTGATATAGTAACACCTCCATCTAAGACTAATTACAGCCAGGGTGAAAAAATTGATTTGTCTGGCGGCACAGTAAATATTATTTATGAAGATGGTTATAGTACAACTGTTGCTATGACAGAAGATATGCTTCAGGAATATGATACATCTCTGGTTGGTGAACAGACTATTTTTGTAGAATATGGTGGCAAAAAAACATCTTTCACAATTACAGTAAAAAGCATTGATGTTACATCTGTAAAAATTACAGGTGATGGAAACAGCATGGCTAAAGGAAGCAGTATGCAGTTAAAGGCTGTATTAAAACCTGATAGTGTAACAGATGCAATAGTACAGTGGAGCAGCAGCAATAATGAGGTTGCAACGGTTGATGAAAAGGGAATGGTTAAGGCTTTAAGCACTGGCAGGGCTGAAATTGCAGCAACGTCTATTAATGGTATTGTTGGACAATATTCTATAAATGTTACTGTCCCATGTGTATCCATCAACTTAAATAGTACAGAAGTTACCGTATATAAGGATGCTTCTTTTGAACTGGCATCAACATTGTCGCCTGTTGATGCAACAGATAAAGTTTCATATAAAGTGGCTAACCCTGGCATTGCGATTGTAAATGACAGTGGCAAAATTACAGGACGTGCTGCAGGAGAGACAAAAGTAACAGCTTCAGCAGGAGGCAAAACAGCAACTTGTAATGTTACTGTAAAAAGGAAACTGGATGATTTCCGTATTGAGGGCGTAATTGATAAAGAATATACAGGCAGCAAAGTAAAACAGAAGATTAAAGTAACAGATGGCTCTACTGTACTGGATAAAGATAAAGATTATAAAGTAAGCTATACAGATAATGACAGAACTGGAACAGCTACAGTTCTTGTTACAGGGCTTGGATATTATGAAGGCAGCATTGAAAAGGACTTTAAGATTTCTGAAGAAAGTACTGGCAAAACACCAGCTTCAAGTACATCACCGGGCAGGACACCAGTGGCAAGCAAAGTACCAGCAGCAAGTACAGCACCAAGTAAAAGTCCGGCAGTAAGTGCAGCACCAGGTAAAAGTCCGACAGCAAGTACAGCACCAGGCAAAAGTACAGCACCAAGTGCAGCACCAAGTAAGATTC
>DKXQ01000256.1:8118-9996 GCA_002493085.1 Lachnoclostridium sp. UBA7122 | reverse complement strand
TGTTCACTGTGTCAAAAAGTACACTTTTTGATACTTTCTTAGTTTGCTAGTGCAAAGATATATCTGTTATCAATTTATATCCCCTGTTTTATTAAATCTTGAAATCAATGCCAGATACAATATTATTGAAAATTTGGTGAAAAGTCTGATAAATATGTGAACTTACTACAAATCATTTTTAAATATGTTATTATCGTAATATATAAGGTAAAGTTACACTATCCTTTTATAACTATTGTATAATAAACTTTTAGAAAGGCAGACTTATGATTAAAAACAAATTATATATATCTTTATTATCAGTATGTTTAGTTACACTAACAGGCTGTGCAGATGCCGGACAGACATATAAAACTAGTACAGATAAGGAGTCATTTGTTCCTGGTAAAGAAAAAAGTGCATCTGTTTCTACTACAGAAGGAATTGACACAGATTTAAAAGGTGAATATTCTGACAAGGCTCTTGACAGCTCTTACCATGAAAAGGATGTAACTATAATTACTTTAAATGGCAAAACTGCCCAGTTAGACGGCAGTGGTGCTAAAGTCCGTGGCAGCAGTGTATATATTACAAAAAAAGGGACTTATATCCTGCGTGGAACTTTGGATGACGGCCAGATAATTGTAGACATTAAGGAAAGTGAAAATGTGCAGCTTGTACTTGATAATGCAGATATCTCCTGCTCTTTTGGCTCTGCAATACAGGTAATTAATGTTAAAAATCTCTATCTGGCACTTGCAGATAGAAGCGTAAATTTTGTATCTGATGGCAAGTCATACAAAGAAGATACCAGTGGTGATAATCCTAATGCAGCAATTTTTTCCCAGGAAGACCTTGTAATAAATGGCAGTGGCACTCTTAATGTAACTGGTAATTACAGGGATGGGATTACTAGCAAAGATGATTTAACTATTGTAGAAGGCAATATATATGTAAGTGCTGTAGATGATGCACTTGTTGGAAAAGACAGTGTAACACTTAAAAATCCTGTGCTTGATTTGTCGTGTGGTGGTGATGGCATTAAATCAAGTAATAAAAAAGATACAAAAAAGGGATTTATTGTAATAGACAGTGGCAAAATTTCAATAAATGCCGGTGATGATGGAATACATAGTGAAATAGTGCTGGTTGTAAATGACGGGAAAATTGATATAAAAGAAAGTAAAGAAGGGCTTGAAAGCCTGAATATTGTAATAAATGATGGTGATATTTCAATTGCAGCATCAGATGATGGTATAAATGTCTCTGGTGGCAATGACTCAGCTTCACAAGATGTTCCTGTATGGGGAAGGGATGGAGGAGTGGACACGCCAGTTGATGGCGCACTTGTAGTAAATGGTGGTAATATTGCTGTAAATGGTGATGGTGATGGTATTGATTCCAATGGGGACATACTTATCACAGATGGCAATATTACCGTTGCAGGTCCTTCTGGTGACGGGAATGGCGCCTTTGACTATAATGGCAGATTCCAGCTTGACGGGGGTACAGTATTTGCTTATGGAAGCCAGGGCATGGCACAGATTTGCTCAGACTGCTCATCACAGACATTTATAACTGCATCTGGCATAAGTTTTAACAGTGGTGATAAAGCTGCAATATATAATAGCAGTGGCACAAAAGAAGCTTCATATATGCTTGAAAAGCAGGGAGAATTTATATTTTACTCATCAGGCAGCCTTGAAAAGGATAAAATTTATACACTGGAATGTTCTGGAATTAAAACAGAAATAACAGCAGGAGACGCTTCATTAGTCCAGGCTATGGGCAGGACCGGGAAGCATCCTGGTCCTGACAGACATAGTGATACAATGCCTGGCGGCAGGCCAGATGTGCCTCCACAGAATTAAGCAATGTATGTGGTTTTCGTTTCATAAA
>DKXQ01000256.1:6116-7809 GCA_002493085.1 Lachnoclostridium sp. UBA7122 | reverse complement strand
AGTAAGGAAAATCCAACTTAGAACAAGCATTTTTTGTCTTAATTTATGGGTCCATTATACCCCTGCCCGATTATTTTTTCTTCGGTATCTCTCATTATAAAATTTCCCTTGCTTTTGAAATACTTTTTGATAAAGTTTCTATAAAAAGGTTGCTATTTTATGGCAAAAGTAATAGAATTATATTGGTATAGATTTTGTTTTCTACAAACATGCTATGCTGTGCAGCTTTTTTATGAAGCTGCCATTAATTTACAATATTGGAGGTCTGAACATGAGTAACACGAATGCTTTGTCAGCAAGAGACCGTATAGCGGTTTTAGCTGACGAGAATAGTTTTGTTGAGATTGGTGCTGGCGTTACAAAGAGAAGCACTGATTTTAACATGCAGGAAAAGTCAGTACCAGCGGACGGAGTTATAACCGGGTATGGGCTTATCCAGAATAATCCTGTCTTTATATACAGCCAGGATGTATCTGCACTTAATGGTACTATTGGCGAAATGCATGCAAAAAAGATAGCGCATATATATGAGCTTGCCATGAAGACCGGGGTGCCTGTCATTGGCCTTATAGACTGTGCAGGGATACGTCTCCAGGAGTCTACAGATGCTCTTGCAGGATTTGGACAGGTCTACAGAATGAAAGTTAAAGCATCAGGCGTAGTTCCGCAGATTACTGCTGTCTTTGGAAACTGTGGCGGTGGTGTTGCTGTACTTGCAGCAATGAGTGATTTTACATTTATGGAGAAAAAGAACGCAAAGCTTTTTGTCAATTCCCCAAATACACTTGAGGGCAATTATACAGATAAGCTTGATACTGCGTCGGCTGGTTTCCAGCAGGAAGCGTCAACTGCAAGCTTTATTGTGGAAGGTGAAGAAGAACTTCTTTCCAATGTAAGGGAGCTGGTGTCAATCCTTCCTGGCAATAATAACGAAACAGCATTTTCTGATGAATGTATGGACGATTTAAACCGCATGACAGAAGATTTTGCAGCTGAGGCAGCTGACCCTGCCCTTGCACTTGAAGATATCGGGGACAATAATTTCTTTATGGAAGTAAAGAAGGGTTATGCAAAAGAGATGGTTACAGGTTTTATCTGTCTTGATGGCATAACAACAGGTGTTATTGCCAACCGTACTGCACAATTTGATGAGAATGGCAAAACTGTGGCAAAATACGCCCCACGCCTTACAACAGCAGGATGTGGAAAGGCAGTTTCATTTATTAAGAAGTGTAATGCATTTAACATTCCTGTACTCACTCTTACAAATACAGAAGGATTTGCTACAACAGTAGAAGAAGAAAAGACTATAGCAGAAGCAGCTGCTAAACTTACTGCAGCGTTTGCAGAGGCAGATGTGCCTAAGATAAACCTTATTACTGGCAATGCTTATGGTACTGCATATATATGCATGAACTCAAAGCACATTGGCGCTGATATGGTATTCGCACTTGAAGGTGCAAATATTGGCGCAATGGATGCACAGATTGCAGCAAAGATTATGTACGGGGATGACAAAAATGCAGATATAGGCGCTAAAGCTGCTGAATTTGCCGCACAGTCCGGAACAGAGGCCGCAGCAGCAAGAGGCTATATAGATGCTGTTATAACTTCTGGCCAGGCAAGAAAGCAGTTAATATATGCATTTGAAATGTTATTTGCAAAAAGCGGGTATCCAATTGGTAAAAAGCAT
>DKXQ01000256.1:3770-5802 GCA_002493085.1 Lachnoclostridium sp. UBA7122 | reverse complement strand
CTTTGATGAAAAGACGCTTGAAACTAATGCTGATTCGTTTGTAACAAGCTGGTTTGAATATGACTTTGACGGAATGGTGTCAAATTATTCAGAGCAGATGGATGAAACGACAATCAAACAGTATGAGGATTCAGGCAAACTGCGTGAAAAATATGGTGATTATGACAAGAAGACAGACACCAGTTTTACAATAACCACCGATACTGCAACTGTCAATGAAACGATTCTTACAAGTTCTGGAAAGAAACTTGTATTTGCTGTAACTTTTGATGAAAAAGGCACTATGTCTGCATGGAATGTAGACGAATACAAGTCACTTGGACAGACGATGGGTACAGCTGCACTTAACACAGTAATGAGTATGGCTATTGTATTTGCAGTACTTATATTCATTGCAATTATTATTGCGCAGTTTAAACGCATAGGAGGCCTGCAGAATAATAACAAAGCGCCAGAGCCTGTAGCAGTGGCAGCGCCGGCAGAGCCTGAACCTGTTATAGAAGAAGAGGAGGATTTATCTGATGACCTCGAACTTGTTGCAGTTATTACAGCAGCTATTGCCGCAGCAAGTGAAAATGAATGTACTGACGGGCTTATGATACGTTCAATTATAAGAAGAAAGCAGATATAACAATTTAATCATATAAGTGAATATAGTATATGGAGGAAAAAATAATGAAGAATTACACAATTACTGTTAATGGTAATGTTTATGATGTTACAGTAGAAGAGGGTGGTGCCGGCTCTGCAGCAGCAGCGCCTAAGCCAGCCGCACCTAAAGCGGCAGCACCAAAAGCAGCGCCTAAGCCAGCCGCACCAGCAGGGGCAGCAGGAGCAGTTAAAGTCAATGCACCTATGCCTGGCAAGATTTTATCTGTAAAGGCTTCAGCAGGGCAGGCTGTTAAAAAAGGTGAAGTTATAATGATATTAGAAGCTATGAAGATGGAAAATGAAATAGTTGCACCACAAGATGGTACAATCGCAGGCATTAATGTGTCAGCAGGCGATTCAGTAGAAGCAGGAGCTGTACTTGCATCATTAAACTAGGAGGGAACGGCTTTGGATTACGTTATTACAACGCTAGAGAACCTCATGCACCAGACCGCATTTGCGAACCTTACATTAGGTAATTACCTGATGATACTGGTGGGTTGTGTGTTTCTCTATCTCGCGATTAAAAAAGAATACGAGCCATTATTGTTAGTTCCTATTGCATTTGGTATGATTCTGGTAAATATTTATCCGGATATCATGGCAAGTCCAGAGGATACGTCAAATGGTGTCGGTGGTTTATTACATTACTTTTATCTGCTCGACGAATGGAGTATACTTCCTTCACTGATATTTCTTGGTGTCGGTGCGATGACGGACTTTGGCCCGCTTATTGCCAATCCGGCAAGCTTCCTTCTTGGAGCAGCAGCACAGTTTGGTATTTTCTCTGCCTATCTTATCGCTATCCTGCTTGGATTTAATGATAAGGCAGCAGCAGCAATATCAATTATAGGTGGTGCAGATGGCCCTACATCAATTTTCCTTTGTGGTAAATTAGGGCAGACTGAATATATGGGGCCTATAGCAGTGGCAGCTTATTCATATATGTCACTTGTGCCTATTATCCAGCCGCCTATTATGAAGTTTTTCACAACAGAAGACGAGCGCAAGATTAAGATGGAGCAGCTGCGTCCTGTGTCTAAACTGGAAAAGATACTTTTCCCTATTATAGTTACTATTGTTGTTTGTCTGATATTGCCAACGACAGCCCCGCTTGTAGGCATGCTTATGCTTGGCAACCTTTTCAGGGAGTCAGGTGTTGTAAAACAGCTTGCTGAGACAGCTTCTAATGCACTTATGTATATTGTAGTTATCCTGCTTGGTACGTCAGTAGGTGCATCTACAAGTGCAGAAGCATTTTTGAGAGTTTCAACACTTAAAATTGTTGCATTAGGGCTTGTTGCATTCTGTGTTGGTACAGCAGCTGGTGTATTGTTTGGTAAATTGATGTGTAAACTGACAAATGGCAAGATAAATCCGC
>DKXQ01000256.1:0-3445 GCA_002493085.1 Lachnoclostridium sp. UBA7122 | reverse complement strand
TGCAGTGCCTATGGCAGCGAGAGTGTCACAGAAGGTTGGCTCAGAAGCAGACCCAACGAACTTCCTGCTTATGCATGCAATGGGACCAAATGTTGCCGGTGTTATTGGTACAGCAGTTGCAGCTGGTGTATTTATGGCAATATTTGGCGTTTAATTTAGGAGGATTAAGTAATGGCAGATATAGAAAAGAAACCTTTAAAGATTACGGAGACAATTCTCCGTGATGCGCATCAGTCCCTGATTGCCACAAGGATGACAACAGAACAGATGCTTCCAATAATAGATAAGATGGACCAGGTAGGATACCATTCAGTTGAGTGCTGGGGTGGTGCAACATTTGATGCTTCACTAAGATTCCTTAAAGAAGACCCATGGGAAAGGCTCCGTAAGTTAAGGGCTGGTTTTAAAAATACAAAACTGCAGATGCTTTTCCGTGGACAGAATATCTTAGGATACAACCACTATGCAGATGATGTTGTAGAATACTTTGTACAGAAGTCCATTGCCAATGGTATTGATATCATCCGCATTTTTGACTGTCTTAACGATATGCGCAACCTTGAAACAGCTGTAAAAGCAGCCAATAAAGAAAATGGGCATGCACAGATTGCCCTTTCCTATACGCTGGGTGATGCGTATACCCTTGACTACTGGAAAGATATGGCAAAGAGGATAGAGTCAATGGGTGCAAAATCACTTTGCATTAAAGATATGGCTGGTCTTTTAGTGCCAGTAAAGGCTACAGAGCTTGTAACTGTGCTTAAAGAAGCAGTAGATATCCCTATTGACCTTCATACCCATTACACATCAGGTGTGGCAGCGATGACATATATGAAAGCTGCCGAAGCAGGCTGTGACATTATTGATACGGCTATGTCACCATTCTCAATGGGTACCAGCCAGCCAGCTACAGAAGTTATGGTAGAAGCATTTAAGGGTACACCTTATGATACAGGGCTCGACCAGAACAAGCTTGCAGAAATAGCTGACTATTTCCGCCCACTGCGTGAGGAAGCGCTTAAATCAGGGCTTATGAATACAAAAGTGCTTGGCGTAAATATACAGACACTGCGTTACCAGGTTCCAGGCGGAATGCTTAGTAACCTTGTGTCACAGCTTAAAGAGATGGGACAGGAAGACAAGTATGAAAAGGTGCTTGAAGAAGTGCCAAGGGTGCGTAAAGACTTCGGTGAACCACCACTTGTTACACCTTCATCACAGATTGTAGGAACACAGGCTGTGCTTAATGTAGTTTCAGGCGAAAGATATAAGATGGTTACAAAAGAGTCTAAAAAGCTCCTGTCAGGTGAATTCGGACAGACAGTTAAGCCATTTGACCCTGAAGTGCAGAAAAAGTGTATTGGCGATACAGAGCCAATAACATGCCGTCCAGCTGATTTAATTAAGCCACAGCTTGCACAGCTTGAAGAAGAGATGAAACAGTATAAGCAGCAGGACGAAGATATACTCTCCTATGCACTCTTCCCACAGGTTGCAATGGAATTCTTTAAATACAGGGACGCACAGCAGAACAAAGCTGATGTATCAGCAGCAGATAAAGAAAATGTAGCATATCCTGTGTAATGCAGAAAATTCTGGAAATTAAATTAAGTTAAAAAATACCCCTTAGGGGGTATTTTTTACAATGGAGAAACATATGCCTGGCAATAAAAATGAACATTCTATAAATGAACGCTTGGAATTATCAATGTTATATGACTTTTATGGTGCACTTTTAAAAGAAAACCAGCGCAGGATATTTGAAGCAAGCGTGCTTGAAGATTTTAACTTTAGTGAGATAGCGCAGTATGAGGGTATTACAAGACAGGGAGCATATGATACAGTAAAGCGTGCTATAAAACAACTCAGGGGATATGAAGAAAAACTTGGACTTATTGCAAAGTTTGAAGAACAAAAAAAACTGGTTAAAAAACTGCGTGATAAGTTATCTTTGGCGGATATTCCATATGCAGATGGCAGGCTGGATGAAATATACAGGCTTTTGGAGAAGATACTTGAAGAGTAGAATACTGCTGGCTTTTTGTATCCGCTGGTATCCTCCACTTTTATAATGTTGCAAGTTTTTCTGTAATATTCCCATTTCTTATTTTTTCATATTTTCTTTACTTTTTCCTATAAAACAAAAAATTTTATTTTTTTACAACCAAAACGATAAAATCCGTACTTAGTATAGTGTAGCTGTTTATTTACAAAATAACAGGAGGTGGATATATACTATGGATGACGAGACGATTATAAGCCTTTACTGGGCAAGAGATGAAAGTGCAATTGCAGAAACATCTTCAAAATATGGCAGACTTTGTAACCATATCGCAAACAACATTCTCTCAAACTACCAGGACAGGGAAGAATGTATTAATGATACTTATCTTGCAGTATGGAATACAATCCCGGATAAACGTCCAAACATATTTTCTGTATTTCTAAGCAGGATTGTCAGAAATCTGGCTTTGAAGAAATATGAATATATTTCTGCTGCAAAAAGGAATCCAGCTATAGTTACATCATTAGAGGAACTAGGTGACTGTGTATCTGGAACAGACAGCATAGAGTCAGAAATCGAAAAAAAGTATATAGAAAATACGATTAATAAGTTCCTCTGGCAATTAGATAAAGAAAAACGGAATATCTTTATACGGCGGTACTGGTATTTTGATTCAATTAAAACTATTTGTAAATATACAGGCTTCAGCCAGAGCAAAGTAAAATCTATGTTATACGAAACACGTCGTAAGTTAAAAAAATATTTAGAAAGTGAGGGTATTAAAGTATGAATAAAAAACAGCTTTCCGGACATATTGGAAACATTGATGACCGGCTTGTTGAACAGGCAGAAAAAATCCCAAATTACAGGCAGATGCATCACCGTCAGACGATAAGGCGCTTCATTACTGCCGCTGCAGCTTTTGTGCTTATGGCCTGCAGCTTTTGTGCAGGTGCATTTGCCCATGCAACAGTGGCTGAAGTACCTGCAGGGCAGGAAACAGTACTACTTAAAGAGAGCAATCTTACATTGGTTTTTCCAGACGGATGGAAAGGGAAATATAGCATAGAAAAAAATGGTCAGAATTACATTATTTATAATACACAGATAAGAGAAGATGTCTGTGCAGGGGAGGGTATTTTATTTTATATTGTTTGCTATAACGAATCAATGACACCAGAACAATTTGTAGAAAAAGGATATGATTTTGCTTCGTATAGTTATCTGTTTTCTACCAGTAATAAAACCTATATTCTTTGTTATCCAAGCGATGTACAGTGGAATACTGAAAATCCAGAACAGGAAATGGAATATCTGGAAATGGAAGAAGAAATAAAAGATATTAAGTTTATGTTTGGCAATATACTTTTGAAGCGGACATAAACCGCCCACAATTAATAGTAGTACAAGAAATACAAACTGGAAGCTTTAAAGTATATG
>DKXQ01000004.1 GCA_002493085.1 Lachnoclostridium sp. UBA7122 | reverse complement strand
GGGGATTATGTGAAAGAGCTTGTTACAGTTAATCTGTTTGGAGCATGGCTGTTAGTCGATGTTTTGCTGATACTGGCAGGCTGGTATGTCTGGGGCTGTAAAAAGTACAGGGACTGGTGCTGATATTGGAAAAGCTATGATTTGATTTTTGGAGCTGCCTGTGTGCGGTAAGTGATAAGTGATGCGAAAGGTGCAATGCACCCGGCAGAAAGGGATTTGTTATAATGGAAAATCAATTAGCAGAAGTTATTGTAGAGAATGGAATTACCTATCATTTGGCAGAAGATGGCTGTTATTATCCGCAGTTAAGTCTGGAACAGGAAACCGATTATGTGATTGGAAAGTACAGTATCATGCGTGGGGAGTATATGATGAAGTGTCATCGGCATAAATATTTGATGGTACTTGGAATCAGTATCTGCATGACGTGGATGAGGAATGCCACAGAGAAGTGGAATTGGCGGTAAAACGGATTATGGAGAAAGAGGGTGTAACAGAGCAGTTGAAAAAGGAAAACCCGATGGAGTGGGTGCGGAGAGTAAATGGAATCAAGGTAAGGGTGCAGAAGAAAATTGTAAAAATCTTTATATGTAGGATATGTAGAAAATTAGAAAATTTAGTTGAACCTAAGAAGATGAAATGGTATAATTTTTATGTATGGAAACATCTTTGATGGTTCGAATTTCGCTTTGGAACGGATTTAAGAGATTTAGTTGCGGAGTAACAAATTGATATATAATGCAATATTTATGAAGTGGATGTTGACTTATTGTAATTATTTTGAATGTATTAACAAGGTTTGGAAGAAACTATGTATCAAAAAATCTAGTTGGAGAGAGAATTTGCTGTATCTTTTTCATGGCAAGTTTGTGGTCTGTCCTCATACGGGTATATTTCTTGACATGTGCATCCTGTTCTATTGGAGTATGCAAGGGTTTGTAGTTATAGTACGCCAAATATTTTGCAATGTTGCGTGCATTCTGAGAATTTGTTTTAATATTTTCTTTTTATAGTGAAAGCGAATGCGAATGGCGTATGCACTCAAGAGAGAATAGAAGGAGCAACCAAAATTGGCTAGTATTGGGCAATCCTAGAAGAAGCGGAACGGCCAAAGGATGAAGGGATTAAGTCTCGTAGATACGTGAAAGCTGATAGATAAGGAGCCTACCTATGAAAAGACAACCCATATGGGATAAGTATGAAGTGGCATTGTTGATTAATTCTTACATACAGATAAAAAACGGAACAGAAGAAAAAACACATGAATTAAAAAAACTCTCAGAAAAATTACGGAGAAAAGCTGAAAATGAGGGCTTGATTATAGATGAAACATTTCGGAATTTAAATGGAATGCAATGGCAGTTAGGATTTGTAGATTGTGCTTTTAATAATAAAAGTTTTGGAACACATTCACCATCAAAAATGTTTAGAAAAATGGTAGATATGTATCAAAACGAAAAAGGAAGCTTTGATGAAATATTGCGAGCGGCAGAAGAAATGGTGATAGGAAAAATATCTGAAAATATAGATCAGAATCATGCTGTCGTTGATGAGCAAATATTGCAATTGGTTGCACATAAATTTATTTATGGGTTTAGAATAAATTCTGTAATAGATATGATGAAACTTAGGGATTATGCAAATGATGAAGGTATAAAACTTAATGAAAATGATGAATACATAAGACGGGTTATACAAGAGAATGGACTATTGATAAATGGAAAGGTTTTTATTAAGTCAGAGGATTCTCAAAGTGAGTTATGCGCATTAATAGATGAAATTTTTGCTGATGGAAATACAATCATTTATTACGAAAGCCTCTTGGAAAATCAAAGTTCATTAATGGATAACATCCATATTATCTCAGAACAGGTATTAAGGGAAACTTTGTCCGAGGTTAAATCCGATTGTGTGTTTTCTAAAAATTATTTCAGTAATCAGAAAAAGACAACAGAAGAAATTGCTGTATCAAGAGAAATTTTACGAGTTTGGGATGATAAGATTACAAAATCTGTAGAGGAAATTTCTGAACAGTTATTGTATATTCCAGTGGACAAGATAAAGTTTTATTTGGCAGAAAATATAAATTTTGTGTGGGTGTCTGAAGGAGTGTATACGAGCATAAATAAGCTGATTATGTCTGAATTTGAAGTAGAAGAACTTCTCAATTTTGCAGAAGAACAGATTGAAAGAAGGGGATTTACTTCATTAAATGTTCTTCCGCTTGGCGATGCATTAGAGGAAAATTATGAATTGCCAGAATTAGCGGTGAGAATGGCGGCATATAATAAGTATCTTTCGAGGGAGTATTATCTGAAAGGTAAGATAATTACGAAAGATAAGGATGAATTTGATGCGGTTTCTATTATGAAGCAGATATGTATGGAAAAAGAAGAGTATACCTTGGAAGAAGCAATGGATGATATGGGGAATCTTATAGGTATAAGTGATAGGCGAATAGCATATCTAGCATTATATGATGTGATGGTACGAGTTGACGAACAAAAATTTGTGTCTGATAAATGTGTAGACTTTGATGTAGAAGCTATTGATAAAGTTATTGATTCCTTTGTGGATGGTTTTGCTGCAATCAAAGAGATAACAACATTTGCATTATTTCCGATATGTGGACAATCATGGACACATTATTTATTAGAAAGTTATTGTTACAGATATAGTAAGAAGTATCGGTATCGTATGAATTTATATAATGGGCGAAATGCAGGGGCAGTAGTCGAATCAAATATTGATTGGGATTATAATGAATTACTTGCACAGGCAGTAGCGCGTGCAAAAATTGAACTTAAGCCAGATACTGTGGGGAAGTATTTATATGAAACGGGATATATGGCTCGAAGTAAGTTCAATATGCTTTCAGATATTGCTAAGAGAGCACAGCAAATAAGAGAGGAAAGTGTTTAATGTACTCATATAGTTACGACATAGAAACAGGTGGAATTTTACTAAATTCTACGCCGACTAATTTTTCGAAGGAACCAAGACCTGTATATGCTAGTGAGATGGACTTGCTGGGGTTTGATAGATTCTATCAGTATGAGAAGCAGAATGAAGTACCATATATGTGGGCAGAGGCTAATGTGTATTGGTATAAAGGCGTGCAGATTGCAAAAACTAAAGGTGGTGATTTGTATTGTGCACCAGAATTAATGGTGGAACATGACGAAAATGGCGACGTCAAGTTTGGAAAGGCAGCTGGGTATACACTAGAAAAAATAAACATTTCTAGAATGTGCGAAAAAAATCAAGAATTAATGACAGTTATAGAGGATGCAACTGTTAAAAAAATTGTAAAAGCATATGAAAAATACAAGAAAAAGATTGATATATTTCACGTGGCGTATAGTGGTGGAAAAGACAGTGCAGTTCTATTAGATTTAGTAAAGAAAGCACTTCCGAAAGAAAGTTTTGTAGTTATTTTTGGTGATACTGGAATGGAATTCCCAGATACATATGATGTTGTTAATCATATGAAGGAAGAGTGCGAAGCAGACGGTACACCTTTTTATGTGGCACGTTCTCATTTTGAACCAGAGGAAAGTTGGAATTTGTTTGGACCGCCTGCAAGAGTGTTGAGATGGTGTTGTAGCGTTCACAAAAGTACACCTCAAACTATGAAAATGCGAGAAATCACAGGAAAAGATAATTATGTTGGCTTAGATTTTGTTGGAGTTAGGGCGAATGAAAGTGTTGCAAGAAGCAAATATAGTTATGAAAATTTTGGAAAAAAACAAAAAGGTCAATATAGTTACAATCCAATTCTAGAATGGACTTCGGCAGAAGTTTGGCTGTATATTTTCAGTAAAAACCTTATGATTAATGAGGCATATAAAAAAGGTAATTCACGCGCGGGATGTTTATTTTGCCCGATGGGAGGCGGTAAAGGAGACTTTTTGCAGTACGCATCATATAAAGAAGAGGTTAGTAAGTACATTGATATGATTAATTTTATGAATGCAAGAAATGCTGGTGATATAGATGGCTTAAGGAGCTATGTATCAAACGGAGGATGGAATGCAAGAAAAAATGGAAGAGACTTAACTATCAATGTGCAACGATATAAGGATGAAATAAAAGATAAAAAAGTTATTATTACTGTTAAAGGACAAAGAACAGATTGGAGAGAATGGATAAAGACATTAGATGAGATACCATTTGAATTTGAATATCAAGAAGTCGAAGATGGTTATCAGATAGTTTGTGATTCCGACGTTATAAAAAAACATGCTGTAGTCTTTAAAAAATTCAAACAGGTATTCAGAAAAGCAGCCTATTGTGTTGGATGTAAAGTATGTGAAACAAACTGTAGAAATGGTTGTATTTCCTTTAACGGAGGAAAGGTGACCATCACAAATTGTATAGGTTGTGGGCAATGCCACGAAATAGATGATGGTTGCCTGGTATATCACTCATTAAGAACACCGAATGGAGAAGGAACTATGAAAAAAGAAAGTATTAATTCATTTGCAAATCATGCACCAAAGCCAGAGTGGGTTCAAGAATTTTTTGATGTAGGAGAAGAATATTGGAATGATAACCAATTAAACAAGAAGAACCAAGAACCAAAACTGAAAATATTTTTTAGAGATGGTGGATTTACAGATGCTAAGGGAGTGCCAACAAATTTATTTGATGTTGTATTGCAGTATGGTTATGCACATCCTACTACATGGGGATTGTTTATGGCAAATTTTGCTTATAACAAACAATGTAGATGGTATATAGAAAATATGGATATAGGTGTATATTATTCAAGAAATGAAGTAAAAGAATTGCTTGTAAATAAAGAAAATGTAACACCAAATGATGCGACATCTATTATTAATGCGTATAAAAGATTATGCTCATTACCGTTAGGAACAGCACTTGATTTTGGATATGTTGAAATGAATGGAAAACAAATTGATTCATTATGTAGAAGTAAATGTAATATTAAAGATAATCGTGTTTTATTATATGCTCTTTATGTTTTCGCAGAAAAATGTAATATGGATAAGGAGTTTCATTTTTCATACTTATATGATGAAGAAGTTGAGAGAGATGGCATTAGTCCCGTTAGAATTTATGGGTTGTATGACGACGAAGAGTTAAAGTCAATGCTATTAGGATTGGCAAGTAGATATCCTGAATATATAAATGCAACATTTACTAATGATTTAAAGACAATAACACTATATGATAAAACATCGGAGGATGTGCTAGGATTATTCAAGGAGGAAATGTAGGATGGCAAATACGTATAGCGATTATTTTAATGTGAATGAAGGATACTTTCCTTGTTTTGATGAATCTGCTATTAATAATGGTGCGAAATGGGATGATACGTATCCACATAGTACATTTGTTGAATTGATTAATGCTACTGAAAAGATGCTGGGAGGTACAACGAATCGTTCTCTTTGGATTCATGGAGCTTATGGTACTGGTAAATCAAAATGTGCATATGCGTTAAAGAAGATATTAGAAGTTACGGAAGAAGAGTTAAAGGCATACTGGGAAAAGTATGAGCAATTAAGAACTAATCAGCCTTTATTGGGTAAAATTTTAGGCCACAAGGAACAAGGAATTATTTGCGCATACAGATATGCTTCTGGAAGTATTTCTAATCCACAGCAGTTGTTAATGGCAGTTCAAGAAAGCATAAAGAATGCGTTAGTTGAGAATGATGTAGAGTATAAAGGTGAGAATACTTTAAAAGAAAGTGTAATCAAATGGCTCGAAGAACCAGTACATAATTTGTTTATAAATGAATTACTAAAGAAGCCAGAATGGGTTTCTTCGTTTTCACAGGCAAATACAGATGAAATTATTAATACCCTTAAAAAGAGTGATGATGTAGCAGGGCTTATGAATAATATTTTTAAACTTGCAGCTAAAGAGGGTATAACAGCGCTGTCGTTGGATTCTGATAGCATAAGAAAATGGATTATAGATATAATTCAGCACAATAATAATATAAAGATTGTTTTTATTTGGGATGAGTTTAGTGATTTCTTCCGCCAAAACAAAAATTCTCTTAGTGAGTTCCAAAAATTGGTTTCAATTTGTCAGGAGGCACCATTTTATTTTATAGTTGTTACTCATCCTATTTCATCTATTAGTACGAATGATGATTCATGGAAAATTGTGCAACAGAGATTTGACAAGGTTGAAATTACTATGCCTCCCAATATTGCGTTTGATCTTATTGCAGATGCATTTAAACCAAAATCAGAGGCATTGGAGAGTTGGGAGCAACTTACAGATGACTTGAATGCGAGATTACATTCGTCAAGACATGCAGTCATGAAGGCTGCAGATGTGAAAAACGAGGCTGTAATGAGAAATATGCTTCCTATACATCCTATGGCGGCACTTGTGTTGAAAAATATTGCAACAGCATATCAAGCTAATCAAAGAAGTATGTTTGATTTTATTAAAACTCCGAAGGATCTTGATACACAGGCGTTTCAGTGGTTTATTCAAAATTTTGGACCGACAGATGACCGTCCACTAATAACAATTGATATGTTGTGGGATTTCTTTTATGTAAAAGGAGCCGAATATTTATCATCAGATATTAAGTTAATTCTAGACACATTTTCTCAACAGACAATGTTGCAGGAGAAGGAAAAAGTTGTATTAAAAACTATTTTAATTATGCAAGCTATTGACCAAAGACTAGGAGGGGCTATTGATGTATTAAAACCAACAGACCAAAATTTAAGTTATGCTTTTGAAGGAGATTGGGAACAGTACGAGAATGAGTGTAAAAGTATTGCAAAGGGCTTGGTTAATAAGGGAATTTTAATTCTTTCACCTATTGGCGATAATAAAAAAGTATATAATGCTGCTGTTTTGGCGGGGGATGGTGCCAAAATTGAGGCTTACAGAAAAGAGGTAAGAGATAAGAGTACAACTGTAAAATTGGTATCCGAGGCAGAAATGCTTCCGACTGCACTTGCACTTCCACCAGCATTAAAGTTACGTTTTGCCATTGCACCAGATACTGGGGCATTGCCAGTGGTTACGGTATCAGATTTTACAAAAACTATGGAAAACCTGAAACATAAAGATAGCACATGGCATTTTAAAGCTGTATTAGCTGTGGCTAAAAATGAGGAAGAAGCACAGGTTTTTAGAAATACTATAAAAAATGCCGTTGCTAATGAGGAATACAAAGGTATTGCAATTATTGATGCATTATCTACACCGTTAGGACTAGAAGCTTTTGAACAATATGTGGATTATTCAGCGATGTCATTATATTACAATGGTAACAACAATCAGCAGGCAAAGGATAATTCTAGAAAAGCAAAGGATGTACTGAATAGAGAATGGAAAGAAAGAATATATAATGGTCAACTTATTCTTTACAGCTTTGAAAACCAGCAAGGCGAAAAAGCTAATAATGCAATTGAAATATATTCACTTTTACAGACAATAGTATTGAATAAATATCCTCATGTTATGGATTTTACCAAAGGATTAACAGAAACGCAGCTTAAATTAACTACGGCGAAACCGGTAGCGCGATATGGCATTGGTGGAATGGAGGTAAAAGGTTTAATTGCTGGCTGTGAAAAAAGTATTTTGGGAAAAGTATGGGATAAGGAAAAGTATTGGGAAATTCCTGAATTGGCTAATGAACATATTGTAGTAATTAAGAAGGCACTTGATAAGGTTACACCACTTTACAAGTTTTTTA
>DKXQ01000006.1 GCA_002493085.1 Lachnoclostridium sp. UBA7122 | reverse complement strand
TAACTTTTTATGCGGTTATCCTGTCCAGCATCATTATATACTTGATAACAAATGCCAGATGATGTAAAATGATTATTAAAAATAAAAAGTAAATACAGAACTGCATAATAATTATGTGCAAATGGAGGAAATTATGATAAGAAAAATACTTAAAAAATGTACACTATGTATCAGTTGTACTGTGATGGCAGCAGGAATAATCCCTGCACAACTGCCAGATGCCTGTACCACAGCCCAGGCATTTACATGGAGTGATGAAGCAGAGACATTTCCAGAAGAACCAGTATCATCTCCAGAACCGTCTGCTACTCCTTTTACACCATTAGCTCCTAATCCTGAAGCTGATTTTTTGTTAGGAAGCATAGAGGATGAAAAAATGTTCCTGTATGCAGGCAGTCATGGAATTTTTGACATTGACCGCAATAACACTGAATGGTTCCCTGATTACCTCACAGACAGCCTTGCAAGCATAAATTACCAGAGCAGCGATGATTCAATACTGAATGTGGACAGTTCAGGTTCATACCAGGCACTGGCTGCTGGTGATGCCACAGTATATGTAACAGGATTTGACAGTGAAAGTGAACAGCTCTTTGAAGCATCTTTTTATTTTACTATATATCCAGATATGAGTAGCGTGACATTGGAAAAATATTCTGTAACTTTATACAGTACAGATGGTTCTTATACAGACAGCAGCACAGATATAAGAATTAACAGTCCTTATGTACTTGATGAATATGATGGTACAGCACAGATTAAAGCAGATGTGTCTAATGAATCCATGTTTATCAGATATGAAATCAATGACAATATACTTACGCTCGCAAGTTCTACACCAGGCAGTACAGACATTAAACTTGTTATAAATGGTAAAGAATTTGTAATCCACTTTAAGCTGGTTTCTGTAAAAATGTCTGCTACTTCGCTGCTTTTAACTAAGGGAAAGACAAAACAGCTTAAAGTGCGTGGTGCAAAAGAAAAAGTATTATTCCGTTCTTTAAACCCTAAAAAAGTATCTGTGACGGCAAGCGGAAAGATAAAAGCAAAAAAACCGGGAAATGCAATTATTACTGCACAGATTGGAGATGTAAAACTTGGCTGTGCAGTATCTGTGACTACAGCAAAAAAGAAAAAAGTTATTGCACGTGCATATAAAATTGCAAAAAACAGTATATATGACCAGGCAAGGCGGATGCAGAGCGGATATTATGACTGCAGTTCACTGGTATGGCGTTCATATTCCCCATATGGATGTAACTTTGGCTCTGCAAGCTATGCTCCTGTAGCTGCAGACCTGGCAAAGTGGCTTGCAGGACGCAATAAACTGCTAAAAGGCGGATTTAGCCAGAAAAATGTGCAAAACCTTAAACTCAACGCAGGAGACCTGCTATTTGAAACTGGTTCAGATAATGGACGTTTTAAAGGAATTTACCATGTAGAAATATTTACAGGCTATGATTTCTATGGCTTTGATGAAAAAGGCAAACCATTAGTCATTACTAAATGGGCAAACAGGTCAGATGGACACTATATGTATGGGTGTGGTATCGTAGGAAAAATGTAGCTGGTATTATACAACGAAAAGAATATAATACATCGTAGTTTCCAAAAAAACATTATATAGAAAAGAGCAGAAATTTATGTATTTTATCATGAAACAACAAGTACAATATATAATACTTAAACTACTGGTAATAATAGTAATATCTTTGTGTTTCTCTTCAAAAGCAGATGCAGAAGTTACTACAGAATTACGTAATAATGGCAGTATTTTTAAAATTACAGGAACAGGCTGCCTTAACATTGGCACAAATGTCACAGGTATTGAAGAAACTTATGTTTTAAAGAGCACTGCAGGTATTTCAAATAGTGAATATGCATTTTCAGGCAGCAGGAATCTTAAAAAAGTACATTTAAATAACAAGCTTGGTGAAATTAAAGAAGGTGCTTTTAAAAACAGCAATATAAAGTCAATAAATATACCATATTCTGTAAAATATATTGGAGCTGGATGTTTTGAGGGATGCGGCAATTTAGAAACTGTAAATAATAAATTAAACCTGTCAGAAATATATAATTATACATTTAGAAATTGTACTTCTTTGAAAGAAATAAACCTTAACAGCTCTGTTAGCAAAATAGCTGGACATGCATTTGAAAATTGTGGTGCAATGTTTAATGTTGCAGCGGACAGCGGATATTATACATCTAAAAATGGGATACTTTATTCGGATGTCTTTTTAATCATAATATGACAAAGCTTTATGCATTTCCACGTGATAAAAAGAAAAAATATGTAATTCCTGCGGGTACAAAATATATAGAGGCTGATGCATTTGCAGGAGCACGGCATCTTACAGCACTTACAGTTTCTGCTGGCATAAAACACTTAAGCATCAATGTAGCAGATTGCAGTTCATTACGAAAAATTGTTTTTAAGGAGGGTATCCACGGAGTGTATTTGTATGGCGGTCCAGTAACAGATGATACTTCATTTAAATCTGGTCTTAATATAAAGGTACAATAGATAATATAGGCATATATACCATAAATGACAATGCCATATTCCATGCATATGATAATACAGGCACGCATAAAATAGTGTACAGTGATTATGAATTTATTGAATATAGTATTAAGAGCATAAAAGATTATATAATTAGCAGAGGATATATTTTCCGTACACGTAGCAAAGCCCCTGGAAAGTTAAACAGGAAGAACGCTAAAGCAGCGTTCTTCCCATTTTTCACTCCAACATTCATATACCTATAGTGTCTGGCTTTACTGTATTAATGGATGTTATATCAACTACTGATAAATGTCCTGTTTCTGAACTTTCAAGGCTTGTCAGCAGTGCTGCTGCCGTATCAAGTGATGTAAGGCATGTTACGCCTGTTTCAATGGCTGTACGGCGTATTATAAAGCCATCTTTCATCTTATCCCCATATGTCGGGGTGTCTACTACAAGGTCAATCTGGTGCTCAAGCAGCAGGTCCATAAGTGTAGGGGCTTCTTCATTTATGCGGTTAATAGGGATTGCAAGGACCCCATTATCATTTAATACCCTTGCTGTGCTTCTTGTGGCAAATATTTCATATCCAAGCTTTTTAAAGCGTCTTGCTATATCTACTGCTTCGAGCTTGTCTGCATCTTTTACGGTAAGTATCATCTTCTTATATCTTGGAAGGTCTATCCCTGCACCTAAAAATGCTTTATAAAGCGCTTCATTAAAGTGTCTGGCGATGCCAAGGCACTCACCTGTCGACTTCATCTCAGGCCCTAAGCTTATCTCTGCGCCACGCAGTTTTTCAAATGAAAATACAGGCATTTTTATAGCAAGATAATCTGACTTAGGTGCAAGCCCTGTGCCATATCCCATATCTTTAATCTTTGCACCTAAAATTACACGTGATGCAAGGTCTACTACCGGTATTCCTGTCACTTTGCTTATATAAGGCACTGTGCGGCTCGAACGGGGATTTACTTCAATTACGTATACATCGCCATTGTACACAATAAACTGTATATTTATAAGCCCTATTACATTAAGCGAACGGGCAAGCTTGCCTGTGTAGTCTGTTATAACATTCTGTATTTTTTCTGAAAGTGACTGCGCCGGGTAAATGGAGATACTGTCACCGGAATGGACACCCGCACGCTCCACATGTTCCATTATTCCTGGTATTAGTATGTCTTCACCATCACATATTGCATCGACCTCAACTTCTTTGCCCATAAGGTATTTGTCTACAAGTATAGGATGGTCCTGGTGGTAACGGTTTATTATAGCCATATATTCTTCAATATCACTGTCTGATACTGCAATTTTCATGCCCTGTCCGCCAAGCACGTATGAGGGTCTTACAAGTACAGGATATCCAAGGTCATTAGCGGCTTTTAATGCTTCTTGTGTTGTAAAGACAGTGTGTCCTTTTGGCCTTGGGATACAGCACTTTTCAAGTATTTCATCAAAGAGCTCCCTGTCTTCCGCAGCGTCAACATTTTCAGCACTTGTGCCAAGTATTTTTACACCCATCTTCATAAGTGCTTCTGTAAGTTTTATTGCCGTCTGCCCGCCGAACTGGACTACTGCACCATCAGGATTTTCAAGCCGTACAATATTTTCAACGTCCTCTGGTGTAAGCGGCTCAAAGTAAAGCTTATCTGCTATATCAAAGTCAGTGCTTACTGTTTCAGGGTTATTATTGACTATAATTGTTTCATATCCTTCATTTTTTAATGCCCATACACTGTGTACAGAACAGTAGTCAAATTCTATTCCCTGCCCGATACGTATAGGACCTGAACCTAATACCATAATTTTCTTTCTGTCTGACGTATCTTCAACTTCGTTGACACCATCAAAACAGCTATAATAATATGGCGTTTCTGATGCAAATTCAGCAGCACATGTATCAACCATCTTAAATGCTGCTGTAATGCCCCACTGGTAACGTAACTTTTTAACTTCCTGCTCTGTTTTTCCAGTCCATTCTGCAATTACACAGTCAGGAAATTCAAGCCGTTTTGCCTCATATAAAAGTTCTCTGTCAAGAGTGATGCAGCTTTTTAACTTCTCTTCCATCTCTGCAAGAATTGCGATTTTATCAATAAACCAGTTGTCAATCATAGTTATTTCATGAATTTTATCATATGGTATTCCACGCCTTATAGCTTCTGCCACAACATATATGCGGCGGTCGTCTACTATATGCAGCATTTCTTCTATTTCTTCTGTAGAATTGTCTTTATAAACGCTGCCTTCAAGGCTGTCAACATGCTGTTCAAGTGAACGCAGTGCTTTCATAAGCGCACCTTCAAAGTTTGTACAGATGCTCATAACTTCGCCTGTGGCCTTCATCTGCGTTGTAAGCGTCCTTTTAGCCTTTATAAACTTATCAAATGGCAGACGTGGGATTTTCACTACAACATAGTCAAGTGCAGGCTCAAAGCTTGCATATGTCTTGCCTGTAACTGCATTTGGTATCTCGTCCAGTGTATAGCCAAGTGCAATTTTAGCTGATACTTTTGCAATAGGGTATCCTGTCGCTTTTGATGCAAGTGCTGAAGAACGGCTTACACGTGGATTCACTTCTATTACAATATATTCAAAAGACGTTGGATGCAGTGCAAACTGTACATTACAGCCGCCTGTTATTCCAAGCTCGTCTATTATTTTAAGTGCAGATGTACGCAGCATCTGGTATTCTTTATCAGAAAGTGTCTGTGAAGGTGCTACCACTATGCTGTCACCTGTGTGCACACCAACAGGGTCAAGGTTTTCCATATTGCAGACTGTAATGCATGTGCCATTGCTGTCACGCATAACTTCGTATTCAATCTCTTTCCATCCTGCAATGCAGCGCTCTACAAGCACCTGTCCGACACGTGAAAGCCTTAAACCGTTTGTGAGGATTTCCACAAGTTCTTCTTCATTATGTGCAATGCCTCCGCCTGAACCGCCAAGGGTATAAGCCGGGCGCAGTACAACCGGGTATCCAATTTTATTAGCAAATGCAATGCCATCTTCTATATTTTCTACAAGTTCTGATGCTGCACATGGCTCGCCGATTTTTTCCATAAGGTCTTTAAACTCCTGGCGGCCCTCCGCATTGCGGATAGTTTCTGCTGTAGTACCAAGAAGTTTTACACCATGGCTTTCCAGAAAGCCAGACTCTGCCAGTTCCATTCCAAGGTTAAGTCCTGCCTGGCCACCCATATTTGGCAGCAGGCTGTCAGGTTTTTCTTTTTCAATAATTTGCTCTAATACTTCCGTTGTAAGCGGCTCAATATAAACTTTATCTGCAATGTCTTTGTCAGTCATAATAGTTGCTGGATTTGAATTTACTAAAATAACCTCCATTCCCTCTTCTTTAAGGGAACGGCATGCCTGTGTTCCTGCATAGTCAAATTCGGCGGCCTGCCCGATTACAATAGGGCCTGAACCAATTACTAAAACTCTCCCTATTCCTTCAATTTTTGGCATTATTCATTACCTCCAGTCATTTTCATAAATTCATCAAACAAAAGTTCTGAATCCTTTGGACCTGCGTTGGCCTCTGGATGGAACTGTACAGTTTTCACAGGTTTATTGCAGTAGCAAAGCCCCTCCGCTGTCCCGTCATTTACATTTATAAACCACGGTTTGGCAATATTTCTGTCAATAGAATCTATATCAACAACATATCCATGGTTCTGTGAAGAAATATATACTTTTCCAGTTTCCAGATTTTTAACAGGATGGTTAGCACCTCTGTGGCCATATTTCATTTTATAAGTTTTTGCGCCATTGGCAAGCGCCATAAGCTGGTGTCCAAGGCATATTGCAAAAACCGGTATGCCTGAATCCGAAAGTATTTTTATCTGTTTTATTATGCTGGTACACTCCGCAGGGTCGCCAGGCCCGTTAGTAATCATTATTCCATCAGGCTTTGACGCTATAACCTCTTGTGCATCAAAATTGCATGGATAGACTGTTACATTACAGCCACGGTTTAAAAGACAGCGGATAATATTTTTCTTTGTTCCAACATCAATTACAGTTATATTTCTATCTGCATGGCACTTAATTGAGCCAATATCCCCTGGTACATATTCCTGCCTGTCCTTACATGAAACTCTTTCTACAACACCTGTAACCCTGTATTCTTTAAGCTTTGGGAGCACTTCGTCAAGGCTGTAATTTTTGTTTGTTGTAATCATGCCATTCATAGTGCCTTTTTCGCGCAGGATTTTTACAAGTGCACGTGTATCTATAGAACAGATGCCAGGTATATCATTCTTTACAAGGAAATTCTGCAGGGAATCCTCTGAACGGAAATTACTTGGCATACGGGAAATCTCCCGTACTATAAAACCATCAGGCCATCCCTTAAGTGACTCCATATCTTCATAACATATCCCATAATTGCCTATCAGCGGATATGTCATAGTGACTGCCTGTCCTGCATAACTTGGGTCTGTAAGGACTTCCAGATACCCTGTCATTGAAGTATTAAATACTATCTCAGAAATAACTTCTCTGGCCACGCCAATGCTTTCACCCTCAAATACGGTTCCATCTTCTAAAATAAGAAACGCCTTCATCACAATTCCCATTCCTTTCCGTTTAGTTCTATTATCATCTGGGCAGTTTCCACCATATTAGTTGCACTGTCCATGCTAATTTTCTGTATATAGCGGTGGGCTTCGCTCTCTGTCATCTGGTTACGCTCCATTAACAGCTCCTTTGCTGCTGTAATTATCTTCCTGTCACTTCCAGACCTGGCTGCAGGTTTCTTTTTCTGCTTTTTACGCCAGCGGTTATACTGTATCATCATTGTTTCCAGCGTATTTAAAAAATCCCGCATCTTAAACGGCATTGCAAGATACATCATGTTATCTGTAATGCTGCAGTTAGAAAGCTTTACAGGAGAAGCAAGCAGAAGCATCTGGAAACCTTTAGGCAGATAATCATTTATTTCAGAATAGTGCATATCAGAAAACTTGTAACCGCATACAACTATTCCTCCATCTAAATGGTTAGCTGCATTAACAATCTGTGCACCAGTATTACAAACCATGCTTACATCATAACCATTGCGGATAAGAAGCTTCTTTAAGTTTTTTGCATCTTCTATTCTAGGAAAAGCTATAATTATGTCTGCCATGCAAAAACCTCCTGTCTGTCTTGTAGTGCATTATTACTATTCATGGTCAAATAGTAGAAAGATAGCGTTCAGTTTCCCATAGTGTAACCTGCTTGCAGTATTCATTCCACTCTGCATCTTTTGCCTGTATCATATGCCCTGATATATGCTGGCCAAGTACATCCTGTACAAACTGGTCATTGGCAAACAAGTTTACAGCTTCATATAAAGTTCTTGGAAGCACATCTGCTTTTCTTATCTCACTTTCCGGCAGTTCATCCATACATACAGGCGGCTCTGTCTGGTTTTTTATTCCATCAAGCCCCGCTGCAAGACATAGTGCAATCACAAGATAAGGGTTTGCTGCCCCGTCAGGGCTTCTTAAGACAATCCTGCCACCGTCTGAGCCTATTGAAGTAAGCCTGATAAGCGGGCTTGTATTTGTTGAAGACCAGCCTGCAGTAACAGGAGCAAGATAGCCTGGTATAAGCCTTTTATACGAGTTGACTATAGGGTTTGTTATAAGCATCATGCCAGTTATATGGTCTAACATGCCTGCCATAAAATGATACCCCAGCCTGCTTATGCCTATTTTATCAGTATTATCTGTAAATACATTACTGCCGTCCTTTTCCATTGAAAATATATAGTGTGCTCCTGAACCTTTTACATTTACCCTGGGCTTTGGCATAAATGTAGCATGAAACCCATGTCTTTTTGCAACTGTACGTACAACAAGCCGTGTAGTCATAATGCTGTCCGCCATCTTTAAGGGGTCTGTATACCCTAAATCAAGTACATGCTGTGCCCCCTCATCTGAATGATATGAAGATTCAACTCCAATGCCCATATCTGACAGATATAAAACCATGTCACGTCTTGCATTTTCACCGCCATCTGACGGACCTACATCAAAGTAACCGCCCTTTTCACCTGAACTGTTAGCTGGTTCACCATTCTCTCCAATATCAAAAAGGAAAAATTCATTTTTAATAGCGGCATTAAAACCAAATCCCATGTCTCTTGCTTCTTTAACCACTTTTTTTAATATATATCTGCTGTCACCAACAAAAGGCGTACCATCAGGTTTTACGACATCACAAAGAAAACGCGCAACCTTGCCATTCTGTGGCCGCCATGGAAAAATAACAAAAGTATCTAAATCAGGAACAAGAAATAATTCTTCATAACCTGTACCATTAAAACCATCTATTGCTTTACAGTCAAACTTGTAATGGCCATCTAAAATTTTATCAATCTGTTTAATAGTAGTAGCCATATTTTTTAATTTGCCTGATATATCAGTAAACTGGAGACGTATAAATTCTATATCTTCTTCTTCAATTAAACTTAGTATATCCTGTCTGGTATACTTTGCCATTGTATATCCTCCTTGTACGCATTTTTCCTATTATACACTTTTTTACCAGTGGTGTCAAAATTTTTTACAATTTTGATAGCGTAACTTTACCTGGGTATATGAAA
>DKXQ01000055.1 GCA_002493085.1 Lachnoclostridium sp. UBA7122 | reverse complement strand
AACATAAAAAAATATGTTATTTACTATTTTTTTACAAATAATTCCCCAGATAAAGTTACACTATCTTTCTATTCGATAGGGTAACTTTACCTGGATATATAAAAAAGGAACTGGCACATATAATCCAGTTCCTATAATTTACGCCTTATACTATTAATTTGTCTGTGGTACCCATATGCCACGTCCACCAGAAAGCTGTACCATTTTTACACTGGCGCTGCTGCCATCTTCTAAAAATGTAAATGTAACAATTGTTTCTTCATCTTTATCTGAGACATCCGTCTTTACTATAGAAGGATTATCCTGGATATTTAGCAGAAAAACAGCCGCTGTATCTGGATTTGATAAAATCTCATAATTGCCAGGAGGTGTATTGCTGTTTAAAGCTTTTCCAGCACTGTTTCCATATTTATAGTCCATTCTTGTATTATCAATCTCTCCATCTGGATAAGCTGTGTAAAACTGCTCTGCTGTATGGATATTGTCTAAGAAGTTTATCTTTGATACATTATTAATTAAAAATTTGTCTTTTTTGCCCGGATACCGGTAATTAATAATCTGGTGCCATACAGTTACATGTGGGTCAGATGTCCATGCATAATATAATATTACAGCAGAAGTTTCATCTATAGATATAATTCTGTAATCTGGCTTTCCTGCCGAAGCTTCAACATTCCATGGCCATGGGCTGGACCATCCTGAAAAATGTTTTCCTGTTAACATATCCTGGTCACTTAAGGCTTTTCTTCCTGAATTGTCAAGCATTGTATAAATCACTTTTGAATCCTTATTACAAAAAGCTTCAGCCCATCTTGTAACATTTTTTACAATAGTGTTTTGTTGCTTTTTCTGGATGGATGCCTGTATGTTTCCCAGCTCTTGTTTTAATTCTGGTTTTGTTATTTTCTGGCTTTTGGCATCTGTAGCAAAGCAGGCGGCTACAATCATACATGCAGCTGCTGCAGTTATAACAATCCTCAAATTTGGTTTTTTATAATTTAATATATTTTTCACTCTGTCTTTCACTCCAGTCTCTCTAAATGCTACAGGATATGCTAAACTGGCCTGATGGCTTGCAGAACATGATAAAAGTGCCTGTGAATATGCTTTTTTGCAGTTCTCTCCAATCTCCTTTACAACTCTTTCATCACATGCCATTTCAATATCCCTGCAAAACATTATATAAGCCGCCCATACAAGTGGCTGGAACCAGTACACAGACAATATCAGGTATCCAACGGACTTAGACAGATGGTCACGACGGCTTTTATGCGCATGTTCATGCTTTAATATATATGAAAGCTCTTCGCCATTGACAGAAAATGGTACATAAATTTTTGGAACTGCCAGTCCAAAAAGAAATGGCGATGAAATATGTTCACACTGGTAAAACCTGATTCCCTCAGACTCAGATGGAACTGCTGTTGCTGTCTTTTTTTTAATACAGTACCATCCATATGCCATATATACAAACATAATACAAGCTCCTGTAAGCCATATCCATGTAGCAGCACTTATAATCTTATAGCCAGGATTTTTACTTTCTAAAGCAGTTTTCTGCAGTGTTATTCTGGGGGTATCTGATGGCTTGATATCTGTTTCTGGCATATTTAATACACCAGTCAATGCACTGTTATCTTCTGGTAAAACTTCATTATATGCCTTATATATAAAAGTATCTGTTTGTTCTGGCAGCAGGCTGAACACTGTTTCAATGCGGAATGGACAGGCAAGCCTCAGTCCAGTTGCTATCCATAACAGACAGATGATATTTTTTGGAGCTTTTTTAAGTAAAAACCGTACAACAGCCACAGCCAGAACCAGATAACCTGAGTTTATGCCCATATTGAAAACTGTTAAAAATAATTTCTCCATTCTGATATCCTTCCTTTATCCAAAGTCCCAGAACCAGCCAGTCTTTTACTCAGGATTTGTAATTATCAATAATTTCCTGGATTTCGTCTATTTCTTCTGGTGTCAGTGGCTTTTTTCTTGTAAATGCTGCAATAAATCCAGGCAGAGAGCCTGAAAATGTACGTTCTACTACTTCTGCACTCTGGCTTGCCTGTGCTTCCTCTCTTGAGATAAGGGATGTAACAACTGCATTTTCTGATTTTAAAACTCCACGCTGTGCAAGTCTCCGTATTACTGTATAAGTTGTTGATTTCTTCCATTCCAGTTTTTCCCTGCAAAGCTTTACAAGTTCACCACTGGATACTGGTTCGTGTTCCCAGAGGATTTCACAAAAACGGTATTCACTTTCAAAAATTTTGGGCGTTTCCAAAGTAGTCCAGCCTCCTTCTTGTAAAAAAGTCTAATGCATTAAACTTTATTTAGTTTAACACATTAGACCTGTATTGTCAATACTTTTTTTCAAATTGTAGAAGTTTTTAATAAAAACAGGCTAAATATATTCCCTTTTCCCTGGTAATTTCCAACCTTGATATATCCACCCTGGCCTGTGGCAACCTGGCGCGACAGATAAAGCCCAAGCCCTACTCCTTCTTTAATACACGCTGCATTTCCACCTCTGTAATATCTGTTAAAAATAGCAGTATATTCTTCTTTTGGAATTGGTTCTCCATAATTTATGACATCTATTCTGACATAAAGCTCATATGATGTTATATTCATTAAAATACTACTATCATCTTTGCCATATTTTACTGCATTATCCAGTAAGTTAAAAACAGCCTCTTCTGTCCATTTACTGTCATAAAATGCTTCTGCATCCTGTTCGCCAGAGAATATAATTTCATCCCTGTGTATCTTTGCTTTAACAGAGATATTATCAATAGCCGAAAGAACCACCGGCAAAACAGGCTGGCATTTTGGTTTCAGCTTTCTTATATCGTCTTCTAATTGTGCTGTCTTGTTAAATCCCTCCCCAAACCACCTGAGTTTTTGAATCTGATGGTTTATAATTTCACAAATCTTTTCTTTTTCCTTTGTTGTAAGTTCATCTTGCATTAAAAAGCCAGAATAAATCTGTATATTGGTAAGTGGTGTGTTAATCTGGTGGATTAGGTCTGCCACCAGGCTGCTTATTTCTTTGCGCAATTTCTTTTCCCTTTCCTGGGAAACATTAAGAATCTGGTATAATTTTACTAACTGGTGCTGGAATTTACCTAATAAAGAATCTTCTTTCTCTGAAAACCGGCTGGCAGGGCATCCATCAATCATATCTTGTATACAGTCATCTACCCGCTGCAGGACATCTGTTATTTTTTTTGCAATTGCCAGATATGCTATAGAAAAAATTGCCAGGTTCCATATTCCATAGACAAATATAAGATAGATAAATGTTGTTACCATCTTAAAAGACATAATAGTAAATGCTGCCAGGGACAGCAGCCATGCTGCAAATGCAGATATAACAATTATCTTCATTTCTATTCTGTCATTCTTCATCTTTGTCACTCCATTTATATCCAATGCCAAATACATTTTTAATCCATTCTGGATGCTTCCTGTCTTTTTCAATCTTTGTCCTAAGCCTTACAACAGCGACACTTAAAGTATTTTTATCTACAAAATTACTATCAATATCCCATATCTTCCCAAGCAGTATTTCTGTAGTAAGCACCTGGTTCCTGTTCTGGATGAAAATTTCTAATAGCTTGGTTTCTGTTTTAGTTAAAGGTACTAAAACTCCTTCTTTTGTCAATGTTTTTTCCTGAAAATCATATACAAGCCCTCTGGTGCAGTATTTTGTGCCCTGTTCTTTTTGTGTACGGCTAAGTACTGCTTTTAACCTTCTTAATAAAACAGGTACAGAAAATGGTTTTGTTATATAATCATCAGCTCCTGCATCAAACCCTTCAATCATATCCATTTCTGTACTATGGGCAGTTAGAAAGATACATGGCACATCGGAAACTTCCCTTAATTTTTTCAAATAATTCCTGCTGCTGCCATCTGGCAGTGTAATATCAAGAAGAAGCGCATCTGCCCAAGAGGTGGGTGCAGCTTGCAATTCAAATAAACTGCCTGCTGTTTTTACCTCATATCCTTCTTTTTCCAGAACACATGCTATACCATTTCTTAAATCCCTGTCATCTTCTACGATCAAAACTCTGGCCATATCCCTGCCCCTCCTGTATATATTACTCTGCTTCTCTTAGCCGTTCTATAACTGTTTTTTTATTCAGGCTTATGGTTAAAATGCAACTGGTAGTACACACAGCTAGAAATGCTGCTGCTAAAGCAAGAATACAAGACACTATATACATAGATGGAACATATCTTATAAAAAGAAGTGATGCCAGCAGCTGGGCTGCCGGAAAGGCAAGAAGGCAGATTAAAATACCACCGCCTGCACCCATTTGCATACCATTAAGACATATATTTACAGCCATCTGGCGCTTTGTCATCCCAACTGACTGCATTGTTGCAAATTCAAGTTTCCTTGACATTACGTCTGTCACAAGTGTATTTACAATATTTACCAAACCTATAACTGCAACAATAAGACCAAATACCATTCCAATATACATCTCCTGGACCCTTTTATTTTCTTCATCTTTCTGTGTTTTATATTTAGAGTTTAATCTTATCTGGAGATTAAAATTATCTTTCACCATCTGATTTAATATTTCCTGTTCTGCTTTCAAATTTTGTCCTGATGTATTAATATGTAATGCACTAATCATTTTTTTTGCATAACCGCCATAGATATCCCGGAATGTTGTATCTGGGATAACAAACTGTATATCCTTTTCTATACTCCCTGCATAATTGTCATCCTTCACATCTGCAACTGCCATTACAGTAAATTCTTTTGTATTATATTTTTTGCAGCCAGGATTCCAGAAAGAAAGTTTAACTTTATCTCCTGCTTTCATTCCATATTTCAGATACTCTTTTTTATCTATATCTGGTGGAATATCAAATGGCTGGTAAATCAGATAATTGCCTGATGCAAACAAGTTGGCATCTGGCTTTCCATCCAGGACATCCATATTTTTAATTTCCATATCCAGTGCACCTGGCTCCATTCCAATAATACCTGTTTCTGCTCTTCCATTTTTTACCAGCCAGTTCCAGTCTTCCTTTTCCATCTTCAGTTTCTGGTATTCCTTTTTCATAACCTCCCTATAATGCCCTTCCATTTTAACCTCTCCCAGGGATTCCTTAAATATTCCGCTCTTATCCATCTTGTTGCACCTTCCGCTCCTGGCACGGTAGAAAAGATAACTTTCTTTTACAAAACTAAGATTGCGGATACTTTGTATAAATTCTTCTGTTACTGGTTCATATGGCTCATACATAAGCTGGCGGGCATGCCACTGTTCAATAACAAAATCTGATTCATTCGTCCGGCTTACCATCCATTCTGTATTATATCCAGCAAATACAGTAAATACCGCACAAAATAAAATACCACCCAGTGCAAAAGAGGCTGCTGCCAGTATTTTCTTTTTCTTTCCTGGATTGTAATATTTTAAAGCTGCTACAGGAGATATCTTCATTGCCAGGGATAGTGCTATCTGGCCGCTTATCCATACAGTTCCAGCTGAAAAGGCTGCCGCAAATATGATAACAAGAAAAATGGAATTATTTATATCATAATACTTTGCGTATGGCAAGCTGTGCAATCTCTTCATTATGGGTAATCATAATAATTGTCTGTGCAAATTCCTGGCTTGTTGTCTTTAAAAGCCCTATTACTTCCTGGCTTGTTTTAGAATCAAGATTTCCAGTTGGCTCATCTGCAAGAATAAGCGCAGGTTTTGCAGAAAGAGCCCTGGCAATAGCCACTCTCTGCTGCTGTCCTCCAGATAACTGGTTTGGATGTGCTTTTAATTTATTTTCAATGCCAAGTACAGAAGCAATGCGTTTTATATACTTGTTATCAGGCCTGTTACCATCAAGCCTGACAGGCATTACAATATTTTTATAAGAAGTAAGAACTGTTACCAGATTATAATTCTGGAATACAAATCCAATCTTTCTTCTTCGGAAAATTGTCAGTTCATCTGGACTAAAACCAGAAATTTCCTGCCCTTCAATCCATATCTTTCCCTTATCCAGAAAATCAAGCCCGCCAATCAGGTTTAACAGTGTTGTCTTGCCAGAGCCGCTTGTGCCAGCTATTGCTACAAATTCTCCTTTTTCAACAGAAAAACTAATCCCGTCAACTGCCTTAACAAGATTTTCCCCGCTGCCATAATACTTAAATACATCCTTTACCTCAAGTATCTTCACAATATCACCATTCCTTCCTTGTTTAAGAACCATATATCTTTTTCCATACAGTTCCCTGTATTTTCTGATACTTTTATTAAAGCAGGAAATTCTTGCAAAGTTCTTACAAATATTATAAAGCGCTTTCCCATAAAGTAAAAAAAGCTAATGCCGCCAGATGGATTGAAAATATACGCCTGGCGGCATTAAACCCTTTATGCCAATATTTTATAAAATTAATTGTGCAGCCTGAATCTGCTTAACAGTTCTTTCATTAAAGCTGCCTGGTTGGACAGTTCTGTACTTGTAGCTGCAAATTCTTCACTTGTAGCAGAGTTTGTCTGTACCACACATGAAATTTCGTTAATTCCTCTTGTCACCTGTTCGATGGATTCAAATTCTTCTGCAGTTGCCTGTTTAATCAAATGTACAGATTCAAGTACCTGTTTAGATATTTCTACTGTCTTTGTCAGTGAATCTGATACACTTTTTACAATATCGCTGCCTTCATTGACAGTAAGCATTGATTTTTCAATAAGGTTTTTAGTCGCTTTCGCAGCTTCATCTGACTTAGCAGCCAGACCACGAACCTCTTCTGCCACTACAGCAAATCCTTTGCCTGCTTCACCTGCACGGCTTGCTTCAACTGCTGCATTTAATGCAAGTATGTTTGTCTGGAATGCGATATTTTCAATAGTAGCAATGATTTTGCCGATTTCGTTTGAAGAAACCAGTATTTTTTCCATCGCAAGTACCATATCATCCATAAGCCCGACACTTTCTTCAACCTGCTTTCCTGCAAGCTTTGACTGGTTGCTCGCCTGTTCACTGTTGTGGGCATTATTTTTAGAATTATTGGATATCTCTGATATTGTGCTTGCAAGCTGCTCAACAGAGCCCGCCTGTTCAGTAGAGCCCTGTGCCAGGGATTGTGACCCGTTTGACACCTGCATTGCTTCATTAGCCACCTGGCCAGCACTGTGCATAATCTGCCCAAGCGTACTGCACAAGTTTCTGTTAATTGTACGCAAAGACCTTAATATGCTGGAGAGTTCCCCTACATAGATGCTTTCATCCTTTGTATCAATATCAAAGTTGCCATTTGCCATCTCTTCTAATACATAACATTCATCACCTATAACTTCAGACAGCACATTCTGGCTCGTCCTCAAAGCCTCACACATACCACCTAGTTCATTGCGGCTGCTATATTGTACAGGAATATCCAGTTTTCCTTCGCTAAAGCCTTTGAGCGCAACACTAACCTGCTTTACCGGGCGTGTAATGCTAAGGATAATCTGTATAGCCATAAATATTACAAAGCATGTGGCAATTACAGTGGTTGTAATCATTATAGTCTTTGCAAGATTACTTTGCTGTTCCTGCTTTGCAATAATGCTATTCTGTTCTTCCAGTAAGTTTGCAGATATTTCTTTGGCAGTACCAATCATATCATTTAACTTTGGTGTACAATTGTTCTTAATCAGTCTTACGGCTTCCCGCTGGTTTCCAGACTGGACTGCATTCAGAATGTCCGGCACTTCACTATACCACGCCCGTATTGCATTAGTGTAATCATTTACCCTGCTGTCAGACAGTGGATAGGCCTCTACAAGCTCTGCAATAGTTGCTTCAAGTTCTGCCAGAGCTTCATCTATACTGGCTTTAAGTGCATCATTATCTGCGTTTGATGGGTCTAATGCCATATCCCTTACATTACGTGCAGCATTATTAGTGCTGATACGGCACTCCAGAATCAATTCATTTGACCTGACCTGTCTGTCAATAATACTTGCATATGTATCATTCTGGTAATTTATGATAAGCATCATTACAACAATTATAGAAACGGAAATAATAATGGTTATACCGAATCCAAGAGCCAGGCTTGCTTTAACTTTCATGTTCTTAAACATATGTTCCTCCTTTTAAAAATATGTATATTTATATACACATATACT
>DKXQ01000040.1:8168-17384 GCA_002493085.1 Lachnoclostridium sp. UBA7122 | reverse complement strand
TAATTTTCAAACACGCCCTAGTAATGCTAGTGCTAGTCCTACCTTATCTTTAAAGTTTAAAGACCCTAATCATAATACTGAAAAGTATAAGGGTGTAAATGCGAAGTTAAAGTATGTAAATTGTAATCACAGCAATGTAACAGAACTGGACCTTAGAGGGTGCCCTGAGCTGGAGTATTTGAATTGTTCTGACAATGGATTAGCAGATGCAGATTTTAATATTTCTGAGAATACAAAGTTAGAGTATCTATATTGCTCCAATACAAAATTGTCAGAACCAAAGTTAGAGAAAAATACTGAATTGAAAGTTTTGGATTGTTCTTTTAAAAGAGATGATGACAGAGCAGCTGCTGGAGAAACTGGCGTTTTTAATCCAACTGATACTACGGGTTCTGTTTCAAAATTAAATTTAGCAACAAATGCTAAGTTAGAATATCTGGATTGCTCTGGCAATGGCAATTTATCAGAGCTGACTCTGGCTTCTGATTTTGGCGGTGCTGCATATTTAAAGGGTAATGCATTAAAATACGTAGATTGTCATGGCTGTGGGCTGACATCTTTAGATTTACAACATGGTACTTTACTACAATATTTAAATTGCTCTGGAAATAGTATTTCCAATCTGGATATAAGCAAAAATACAAAATTAGAATATCTGGATTGTTCTGGTGTAGTAGATCCAAAAACTGGAAGCATAACTACAGTAAATATGCCTTTAACTTTAGGAAATGATTCTGTTCTCAGAACTTTAGACTGTAGTAACAATGTTGGAATTACAGCTTTGAATAACATAGAATATAATACGTCATTAGAAACTTTAAATTGTGCAGGAACTAAGTTAACAGCATTAGATTTAAGTAAGAATACTGCACTGGAGTCTTTAATTTGTGAAGAGCGTATATATGCTACAAATACTAGTCAATGGACAGATGGTCCTGATAGTGAGATTATAGATTTAAAAATTAACCGTTTATTAAATAAGAAAGCTGGTTTGTCTTTCAATGATATATTCGGTAATATGAATACAAGAGATAAGATTACTATTGATGATGAAACGGATGCTGATGGAAATAAAATAGATAGTAATGTAGATATTTATTACACTGACAACGCTCTTGATGTTATTAATGTTGTAGCAAAAGATGTTACAAAACCAGCTATATTTAAAGAGGTTGCTACTGGTATTACAAAAAGGACAATTACTTACACTAATTTAGACAGTGCTGCTGCAGATTTGGCAGTTCCAGCTAAAGAAGGAGATTACACCCTTGCAAACTGCACACATCTGTATAAAGATGTAAACCGTACTAGTGTAATAAATGGTGAGCCTGTTATTGTTTATGCTAACGGTGCATCTAAAAAAGTTACGCTTGAAGATGGTACATCTGTTAAGAAAAATAGTGGAAATCTTATTGTATACACAGATATTGCAGCTTCCTATAAAGTGAATGAAAACGGAAGGGTATCAACTGGCAAAGTTGTTGTTGGTATTACAGAAACACCTGATATACCTACAGTAAATGGCAATAGAATTGATGGAGCAAGTAATGTTGCAACCGCAAAAATCCAACATGGTAAGGTTACAGTTAAGGCAAAAAAGAATGCTGCTAGTGGCAGTGGCGGCGTCTACTATCTCTGGGTTATTGATACTGGAAGCAATGGTACTTATGAATGTTGTCCTATTAATATACTGGTAGCACCAAATAAGCTTGCAATGCGTAATAAGGACGACAATGACCCACAGCTTAAGGATGCAACCCGTATGATTGGTGAAGAACTTGAAGTATATGTTGCAGGCTATGCAGATACAGGCAAGACAATGAGGACTATGGATTCTACATATGAGTGTACAGTTCCGGATTCCGTAAAAGACTGTGTTGATATTGAGCAGAAAGGTCCAGACCACTTTATTATTAAAGCTAAGGCTGTAAAGAATAATAAAGATACAAAGGTTAATCTTACATTTACATGTGGCCAGAATAATAAGAAGATTAAGTTTGTATTGAAAGTTTCTGCTGCTCCTCTGGGGACACCAGCTCCAAGTCCATCAGCATCAACACTACCATGAGCATAAAACGGTAAAATAAACTGATACTACAAATCATAAAATAATATGGTAAAAAACCGGGAAGAACGGCAGGGAAAGATTTTCTTGTCGTTTTTTCCAGTTTATTTTCTTTAAACATAATTTTAAAAGTAATAACTGACGATATTTAATAAGTAAAGGTATATTGGAATGAATATATGGTGGATATTATCTGCCATGCAATAAGCAGGGAGGCTCTTGACAGTTAATTAAAACTTATAAAAATTATAATTATATATTGATTTTTATAAGTTTTATTGATGGAATAAAGTATAAACATTATGAGGAGATTTCAATTATGGGTAAATATTATTCTATCAATAAATTTTCACAAATATTAGGAGTGTCCGCACAAACATTAAGAAATTGGGATAAGAATGGGAAACTTCATCCACATCATACTTCTAATAACGGATACAGATATTATTCACAGGAGCAATTAAATCAAGTTATGAATATAACCCCTGATTTAGATAGAATTGTAATAGGTTATTGCAGAGTTTCAAGCAATAAACAGAGAAAGCTTGTAAAAGAACTTATAGAAGATGGTGGGTTACAGTTGGAACAGAATATAAAAACACGTCTGTTATTCCATCAAACGGAGACATTGGTATTGATTTAGGCATCAAAGACTTAGCAGTATGTTCTGACAGGAAGAAATACCAGAATATAAACAAAACACAAAAAGTAAAGAAACTGGAAAAAAGAAAACGCAAGTTACAGCGTTGCATATCAAGAAAATATGAAAAAAATAAAAAAGGGGGAAGTTACTGTAAAACAGGTAACATTATAAAAGGTGAAAAGGAACTTTTGAAATTAAATCACAGACTAACGGATATCCGTCAGGATTATTTGCATCAGACCACAACAGGAATTATAAACCGAAAACCAAAGTTTATTGTCCTGGAAGATTTGAATGTAAAAGGAATGATGAAAAACCGGCATCTTTCAAAAGCCATACAACAACAATATTTTGGTGAGTTTAGAAGACAGATGGAATATAAGTGCAGATGTAATACTATACCGCTTATAATTGCAAACAGGTTCTTTCCAAGTTCTAAATTATGCAGTTGTTGCGGCGCTATCAAGAAGGATTTGAAGTTATCAGACCGTATTTACAGATGTGAATGTGGAAATGTAATTGACAGAGATTACCAGGCAGCTTTGAATCTGAAAAGATATGGAGAAAATGCTTTGCAATCTGTATCATAACACTTAAAAGTTAATACAGATATGTACTGATACGTTAGTCAGGAATTTACGCCTGTGGAGTGTACATGAACTTGTGAGTAGTGTGTTACTTGTAACCACCAAAGCATATACGTTGAAACAGGAATGGAACATAAGAGTTTATAGCTTTTTATAAGTTTTCAGTAACGGCTGATTTATGAGGGAGATTAAGAAAAGATGTTGTGCTATAGGATTATCGCTGGCACTGGCTGTTTCAGTGGTATGGCAGGGGATGCCAGTCCAGGCAGATGAATATATGGCAGATGAAGCTGGCTCAGGACAAATAACTGAAAAAGAGCAAATGGATTTGGAAATTTCGAGAAAAATGGTAAATAACTATCGTGATGTTGATGAAGAACCTCCAGCCAGTGTTAGTGAATATAAGGACTATTTTCCACAGAATTACGCATTGCGGCTTGATGAAAAGTATGACCCAAGGAAAGATGAAGAGATTGCTGCAAGTATACCTGCTATAAGGAACCAGAGTCCTTTTGGCACATGCTGGGCACACAGTGCGATGGCTATGGTGGAGATGAGTCTTCTTAAGCAGGGCATGCTGCCATCAGGTGAAGATATGTCAGAATTCCAGACAGTTTTCTTTATGAACCATGACTGGCCTGACCCGCTTGGACTGTGCAGTGGTGACAATTTCCATGTAATAAAGCAGGGCAGTGGCTCTACAGCACTGTCACCAGAGTGGTACACAAGCGGCAATAATACTACATATACAAAGTTTATGCTGATGGACTGGGTAGGAGCGGTATCTGAAGTTAAAGAACCAGCGGCAAAGTATAGTGTCCTGCAGGCTGAAAAGAACAGTGCACATTTAGATGACAGCTATGCTATAAGTAAAGATTCGGCCCATGTCCAGGATGTCTATGTAATTAATTCTTCTGACAGGGATATTGTGAAACAGATGATATCAGATTATGGTGCGGTTGGAATCTCTTATTTTGACAATGATACCTATTACAATTCCAAGAAGGCAGCATACTATAACTATGAAAGCAGAAGTACTAATCACGCTGTTGCAGCAGTAGGATGGGATGATAATTTTGATGCGTCAAACTTTAAAACAACACCTCCTGGCAATGGTGCATGGCTTATCAGAAACAGCTGGGGAGACTGGTATGGAGAGAGCGGATACTTCTGGATTTCATACTATGATACTTCATTAAGTACTTCAGCATATGCAGTGAAGGCTGTAAGCAGCGATGATAAGAGCAGTTATTATGACCACAATTACCAGTATGATGGCGGAATTTCTCTAGCAAGTGGAAACTATAGTTCAGGAGTTGAGGAGGCAAATGTTTTTACTGCACAGGGAAAAGAGGTATTAAAAGCAGTTGCTATTTATACTAATGCAAACTATGATTATGACATAAAAATATATAAAAACCTTACAGATAAATCTGACCCGGTTTCTGGCACAGAGGTAACTTCAACAAGCGGAACACAGTTATTTGAAGGATATCATACAGTAGAACTTGAAGAAAATGTGTCTTTAAACCCTGGAGATGTATTTTCTGTAGTAGTAACATTAAAAAATAATAATAGTGGTTATACATATTATGCAGTAGATAATGATTATAATGGCAGCTGGATTTATTCTGATGCAGAGGCACAGGAGGGACAGAGCTTTTGCCGCGCTGCCGGAAGCAATTCTGCATGGATGGATTTAGGGAAACAGCGTGAAGCAAATCTCCGTATTAAAGCATATACAATAAATGATGCCAAAAATCCAATTACAAGCATTGACATCAAAGAAGCAGAACATACGATGAAAGCAGGAGAGATATATAACCTTTCCAGTGATGGCAATATGGATGTGCAGCCATCTGGCACTGATGATACAGTTATATATTATTCTGATAATGAAAGTGTTGCTAAAGTTGCCACAGATGGGGCTATTACAGCAGTACGCCCAGGAGACGCAGTTATAACAGCAGAAGCTTTTGCAGGGACTGGAAAGGACAGTATAAAAATAAATGTTTCATTACAGAAACCAGCAGAAACTATTACACTGTCAAAGGATGAAATAACGCTTTCTATAGGAAATACTAAAAAGATTGAAGCTGTCCTGACACCAGAAGATACAGACGACTATGTTATCTGGACTGCAAGCGGCTCTGCTATTGCAACGGTTGATGAAGAAGGCAATGTTACAGGGGTATCAGAAGGAACTGCTGTAGTTACTGCAACGACAATCAGCGGCAAGCAGGCAGACTGTACTGTAAATGTAAAGTCACGTGCAGGGGATACTATAGAATGTACATTTGACAAATTGCCTAAAAAGCTTTATAAATATAATACATATAAGATTGCTTTAAGCAATACCATGAAAAAGCTTTCACCTGAAAAGATAGAGTGGAAGACAGGCAGGGGAACTGCAGGCAATATTATATTAACTCCTGTAGGTGAAGGCGGAAAAGATGGCTGTGAATTATATGTACAGCAAGTAGCTTCTTCTAAAAACAGAGGAGAAAAGTTAAGAATTGACGCTACTGTATCTTATATTAAAACGGGTAAAAAAGGCCAGACACCAAAGACAAAAATATTTAAAAGGCCAGCAACATCATATAATATGAGCTACAATATAGAGTTAGACAAGCGCAGCATTTCATTTACAGAGAAAAAATCTTCCGTAACACTTGGTGCTTCATTTAATGAATCAAAACCTGATGACCAGCCTACCAATACAAAGTTAAAGTGGATGGTTACAAATTCCGTAGGTGTAAAAGATAAAAATGGCAGAAGGATTATTTCAGTAAATGGAAAAGGCGTAGTAAAGCCAAAAGGGCCAGGCATAGCTTATGTAACAGTATTTGCAGCAGATAGTTATGATAAGGCAAGTAAAAGCTATAAGGTTAAAGATACAATTAAAGTTACCTGTGTACCAGTAACAACAGTTAGCTTTTCTCCTGCTTCACTCAGCCTTAAAAAGACAGAAACAGTTAATTTAAAGGAGAAAATTATATTTAATGGAGGACAGGAACCATATAATAAAGATAAAATGAAGCTGAAATGGAGCAGCAGCAGTAAGAAAAATGTTTCTGTTAATGGCAAGGGAGTTGCCAAAGTTGCAAAAAAGGCGGCTGCTGGCACTTATACAATAAAAGTACAGGCAACAGGCGGTGTACCAAAAGGGCAGACAGTGCCAGAGGCAACGGTTAATATTGTAGTACAGGAATAAGCTGTATAAAAATGGCATGCTGTGGCTTAAGGAAAGGAGCTGTTAATTATGAAGTTTATGAAAAAAGCTTTTATGGGAATAGTTATGATGGTATGTATACTGGCATGCAACACTTTCCAGGCTGGCGCTGTATCAGGTTTTAATATAAAAGGGACTGTACTGCAAAGTTACACTGGAAACAGTACATCTGTTTTAGTTCCAGCCAGGGTAAAGACAATAGGGAAAAAGGCATTTGCAGACAACAGGAAAGTTAAAAAAGTAGTAATTAACAAAGGCACGTCACAAATAAAAGCATCAGCATTTAAAGGGTGTACTAAACTGAAAAAGATAGAAATTCCAGCTTCAGTCAGAAAAATTGCAGATAATGCTTTCAGTGGATGCAAAAATCTGGCAATTATTACTCCAAAGGGGGCATATGCATTGAAATTTGCTAAAAAGAATGGGATTCCATGGAAGATAAAAAACACTGGCAAACCTGGCAGCCCTGATAAAGAACCGGCAGTTTCCAAGTACAATATAACAGGCATAGAATGTTATATGTACACTGCTGGCACATATCCATGCTACGCTGAAAAGAAAGTTGTAGATAAAGCAGAGAACTTTGATAAAATCTATGAATCTTTACTGCTTTTTGACAGTGGAATAAAAGCGGCAGATGAAGATATGATATCTGGAGGCAGGGTACTGAGAGTTATTATTAATTTTTCTGATAAAGAAAGCAGGAAAATAGAATGTAACCCTGGTGTTTATATGGAAGGGGAAACTGTAAATAAACTGGCACAAGGTGCTTCAATTACAGGATTCTGGGATTCGGTAGAAGCTGGAATAATAGAAGAAATTCTATAGTAACAAAATAAGTGAAAATTCAAGGTATTTAATTAAGGATGGTGACAGGCAATGTTTAGTTTTTTTAAAAAACAGCAGGTTGAGCCTTATGATAAAAGCAGCCAGAAACCTGTAATCCATGCAAGTATATGTACAGGAGAGAAAGTTGCAGGGTTTAAAGAAATACAGACAGGAAAATTCCATGACATTATGGTTATTAGAAATGATAGTGATTTACAGACGTTTATGCAGAAATATAATGTGGCAAAAGAAGATATTGTAAAGGAATATTAAAAAAGAAGGAGATGTAATTAAGATGGGTTATAATCCAAATTCAATGAAGGCAGAAGAGTTTATTAATGACGAAGAAATCCTTGAATGTCTTGATTATGCAAAGAAGAACAAAAACAATATGGAACTGGTTACTAGTATACTGGATAAAGCCAGAAAAGCAAAAGGCATTTCGCATAAAGAGGCAGCAGTATTGCTTGAATGTGAAATTCCAGAAGTTAATGAAGAAATAAAAAGGCTTGCAGTGGAGATTAAAGAGAAGTTCTACGGCAGAAGAATTGTAATGTTTGCCCCGCTGTATCTTTCCAATTACTGTGTAAATGGCTGTACATATTGTCCATACCACCATAAGAACAAACATATCCCAAGGAAGAAGCTTACACAGGAAGAGATTAAAAATGAGGTGATAGCACTTCAGGATATGGGGCATAAAAGGCTTGCTATTGAATCAGGAGAAGACCCGGTAAATAATCCGCTTGAATATATTCTTGAGAGTATAAATACAATTTACAGTATTAAACATAAGAATGGTGCAATACGACGTGTTAATGTAAATATTGCTGCTACTACTGTAGAAAACTATGCAAAACTTAAGGATGCGGGCATTGGCACATATATTCTTTTCCAGGAGACATATAATAAAAAATCATATAGGCAGCTACATCCTACAGGTCCAAAACACGATTATGCATACCATACAGAGGCAATGGACAGGGCGATGGAAGGCGGCATTGATGATGTCGGCATCGGTGTGCTTTTTGGTCTTGAGATGTACCGGTATGAACTGGTGGGAATCCTTATGCATGCAGAGCATCTGGAGGCAGTACATGGAGTTGGGCCTCATACAATAAGTGTTCCAAGGGTATGCCCGGCCGATGATATTGATACAGCGGATTTTGACAATGCAGTACCAGATGAAATATTTGAAAAGATTGTTGCCATAATAAGGATTGCAGTACCATACACAGGCATGATTATCTCTACAAGGGAGTCACAACAGACGAGGGAAAAAGTACTTAAGCTTGGCATTTCGCAGATAAGCGGGGGCTCACGCACAAGTGTTGGCGGTTATGCAGAGCCAGTAAGGGATGACAGTTCTGCACAGTTTGATGTAAGTGATATGCGTACACTTGATGAAGTAGTCAGATGGCTTATGGAACTTGGATATATACCAAGCTTTTGTACAGCATGTTACCGTGCAGGAAGGACTGGAGACAGGTTTATGTCCCTTTTGAAAAGTGGCCAGATTGTAAACTGCTGCCAGCCAAACGCTCTTATGACACTTAAAGAATATCTTGAAGATTATGCTGCAGAAGATACAAAGCGCATTGGTGAAAAGCTGATTGCAAAAGAGATACTTAAAGTACCAGATGACAATGTAAGAAATAAAGCTATGGAATACCTTAAGGAAATGGATGGTGGAAAGAGGGACTTCCGTTTTTAGTAAAATGCAAATTTTTATAACTTGCTCTGGTAATATATGTTCTGGCAGGTTTCAAAGGTTTTTCCAAAAGGCAGTATATGGAGCCGCTGGTGCTTAAATCTAAGCGGGAGCGGCTGCCGGCTGGAAAAATTTTGAAACCGCCAGAGC
>DKXQ01000040.1:0-7853 GCA_002493085.1 Lachnoclostridium sp. UBA7122 | reverse complement strand
CTGCCGGCTGGAAAAATTTTGAAACCGCCAGAGCTATATGCTTCAGAATAAATATAAGTTATAAGTTTAGCTGTTTTCAAATAAAGACGCAAGTTTTCCTATTGAATCTGTAACTTCAATTACAGACTTTTCGATATCTCCATAGATTGTAGCTGACTGTGATGATAATTCACCCATGCTTTTGGCAACTACTGCAAAGCCTACACCAGCTTCACCGCTTCTTGCTGCTTCAATGGATGCATTAAGTGAAAGCATCTTTTGTTTATTGGCTATTGACTTAAGCGAACTTGTATTGGTATTAATCTTTTGTATAATGCTTGTAGCATGGTTTATCTCTTCCTGAAGCTGTCCCAGTTTTCCGCCATTGCTGTTGTTTGAATATTCATTATTTATAAATATGTTTATCATCTTGCCAAATAAATCAGCAGCAGCCCGTATAGACTTATCACTGTTTACAGGTATTTTTTTAAGTGCATTTATGTATGCTTCAGGGTCAATGCCAAGTTCCATAGCTGTTTTTTTGAATGTATCTTCATCAGGCTGTCTTGAAAGTGTCTGGCCTCCAACGACAGAACCCACTTTTTCATTATCCAGTACAATGTCAATATTAAATTCTATCAGCCCTGCATGGCAGTCATAAATTCCTGAATGATTGCTGATGCACTTCTGGCAGCGGTGGCGGCCTTCATCAGAATTAAGTGTATATTTTTTGCAAAAATCTGAGAAATTACTTTCCCTGGTAATTTTTTCCCCCTTTTTATCTAATACTACCACAGCAAATCCTGTTGCATCAGATAAATCATCTTGTATTTCCTGTAATTTTCTTAAATCTACAAAATCCCTGATATCCATAAATTCCTCCATCCTCACAATAGTGTGCATTAAAATAAAAGTGCCAGTATGTTTTATAGAAAATATTTATAAAAAATAGCTTTAATCTTTCCAATTTAATAGTATTATTATATAGCAATATGAAGATAAATGCAAGGAATTCCAGCATTAAAACCATTGAAACTTTTTACTTGTAGCATGTAGAAAGCAATGTTATAATAGAATAAGTATGTCAATTAGAAATGGTTTGATATTTCAGGATTATATAAAATCCATTGGAGGAGAATATGAGTAATATTAAAAACAGGATAGAAAGCTTGAAAAAAGCAAAAAACGCAGTTATACTTGCGCATTATTATGTTCCTGATGAAGTACAGGAGATAGCAGATTATATTGGGGATTCGTATTACCTTAGTAAAATAGCAAAGGATGCATGCCAGGATACAATTATATTCTGTGGTGTATCTTTTATGGGTGAAAGTGCAAAAATCTTAAACCCTGGCAAAAAGGTGCTTATGCCGGATGCCACAGCTGACTGCCCTATGGCACATATGGCGCAGGTGGAGAAGATTGAGGAAATACGCAGGATGTATGATGATGTTGCAGTAGTCTGTTATATTAATTCGACTGGTGAACTTAAAAAACATTCTGATGTCTGTGTGACATCTGCCAATGCTATGAAGATAGTAAAGGCACTGCCTAATAAAAATATATACTTTATACCTGATGAAAATCTTGGGCGTTATATTGCCTCACAGGTTAAAGACAAACATTTTATATTTAATGATGGATTTTGCCCTGTTCATGCTGAAATGGACAAGAACAGTGTGAAGCTGGCAAAAAATGCACATCCTGGTGCAATGCTCCTTGTCCATCCAGAGTGCAGGATGGAAGTTCTTGAAGAGGCAGATTATATAGGAAGCACTTCTGGCATAATAAATTATGCATCTGATAGTGAAGCTTCAGAGTTTATAATAGGAACAGAACCTGGCGTTATGTATGAGCTTAAACAGAGAAATCCAGATAAGAAGTTTTATCCGCTTGTACCAGGACATGTTTGCCAGGATATGAAAAAGATAACATTAGAAAAAGTGCTTGAGTGTATGGAAAATGAAAGTGGTGCTATAGAAGTAACAGAGGAATTAAGAAATTCCGCTAATACATCCCTTGACCGTATGCTTGAACTTGCCAGATAAATACATGTTAATGGATAACATGGGGTTACTATTCACGGCCAATTAAATTCGAGGATTTTTGGCATGTTTTTGCCGGAAATACGGGTTTTTCAGCGCTATTTTGCATGTTTTCTTGCAAAATGTGTGCATTTCAGCGCTGTAAAGCGCTGTTTGTTACTATGAACGGCATAGACCGTGAATAGTAACAACATGGGGGATTATTATGATAAAAAATGCAGATGTTGTCATTGTAGGCACAGGTGCAGCAGGACTTTTTTGTGCACTTCATTTTACAGAAGATATAAGAATACTTATTATAACAAAAGATGCAATAGATAAGAGTGATTCATTTCTCGCACAGGGAGGAATGTGCATGCTCCGGGATGAAGATGACTATAACAGCTATTTTGAAGATACGATGAAAGCTGGACACTATGAAAATAACCCGCAGTCAGTAGAAATAATGATAAGGTCATCACAAAAAATAGTATCAGAGCTTAATAGCTATGGCGTGGAGTTTGAAAAAAATGGCAGGGACTATTTATTTACGCGCGAGGGAGGGCACAGCAGGCCACGTATATTATTTCATGAGGATATAACTGGCAAAGAGATTACAAGTACACTTTTAGATAATGTATTAAAAAGGAAAAACATTGAAGTTTTAGAATATACATCAATGCTTGACATAATCTGTGACAAAGACAATTCATGCTGTGGCATAGTAATGTGTAACAGGGACGGGGATATAACTCTTGTAAGGGCAGGGCATACAGTTCTTGCATGTGGCGGGCTTGGAGGGCTTTATAAACACTCTACAAACTTTAAGCACATTACAGGGGATGCACTTGCCATAGCATATAATCATGGTATTGAAGTAGAACATATAAGTTATATACAGACACATCCTACTACACTTTATTCGGAAAAGCCAGGACGGCGTTTTCTTATATCTGAATCAGTGCGCGGGGAAGGCGCAATACTATTAAACAGAAATAAAGAGCGTTTTTGTGATGAATTAATGCCAAGGGATATAGTTACTGCGCAAATCAGAAAGCAGATGGAGAAAGATAATATGCCTTATGTATGGCTGTCCATGGAAAATATTACAGAAGATGAGATAAGAAACCACTTTCCTAATATACTTGGGCAATGCCTTAAGGAGGGATACAACCCAGTCAGCGGGTATATTCCTGTAGTTCCTGCACAGCATTATTTTATGGGTGGGATAAAAGTAAACAGTATGGGCAGGACTTCCATGCCGCATCTTTATGCAGCAGGAGAGACTTCTTGTAATGGTGTCCATGGGCGCAACCGCCTTGCAAGCAATTCCCTGCTTGAGTCAATGGTATTTGCTGAAAGGGCAGCGTATGCAATCCAGCAGGAGATTACATCAAAAGGCAGCCAGTGTAAAAATTTGGATGATGATTATTTTACCCATCTGGTAAATTATGAAGACTATAAAGATATAGACGCTCTTATTAAAGGGTATAAATCAAGGGTTCTAAATGAGATAAAAAAGGAGGAAAACAGACATGAATGACCAGACAGCTTTAAAAATAAATGCAGACAGGTATATACGCATGGCGCTTGAAGAGGATATTTCAAGCTATGATATATCTACTAATTGCGTTATGCCTGAATACAAAAAAGGACAGGCAGAACTTATCTGTAAACAGGATGGTATTATAGCAGGGCTTTTTGTATTTAAAAGGGTATTTGAAATGCTTGATGATACTGTTGCCTTTGATATGCGGGTGCACGATGGGGACAGTGTAAAGAGCGGTGAACTTATGGCTGTTGTCACAGGTGATATAAGGGCAATACTTTCAGGCGAAAGGACAGCACTTAACTATTTACAGAGAATGAGTGGAATTGCTACTTATACAGATTCTATTGTAAAGCTGCTTAAAGGAAGCAATACAATACTGCTTGATACAAGGAAAACTACTCCAAATATGAGGATATTTGAAAAGTATGCTGTTAAAGTGGGAGGCGGCAGTAACCACCGTTTTAACCTTTCTGACGGAGTAATGCTTAAGGACAACCATATAGGGGCAGCAGGAAGCATTACTAAAGCTGTACAGATGGCAAAAGCAAATGTGTCTTTTGTACATAAAATAGAGGTTGAAACTGAAAATCTTGATATGGTGCGTGAGGCAGCAGATGCAGGAGCAGATATAATAATGCTTGATAACATGTCCCCGGATGAAATGAAGGAAGCAATAAAGATTATAGATGGCAGGGCGCTTACAGAGTGTTCCGGCAATGTTACAAAAGAAAATATTAAGAACATTATAGATATAGGAGTAGACTATATATCAAGTGGTGCGCTTACACATTCAGCGCCTATACTTGATATATCGCTTAAAAATTTACATGCTGTTTAATGGTTAGGTTACAAAAGGTATTTTTTATATGAAACTAAAACGTAACGATTTAATTTTAATAGCTGTATTTACTGCTGCTGCAATTATATTTTTTGCAGCCAGCAGATTATTCCACCATGAAAAAGGCGCATTTGTACAGATTACTGTAAATGGAGTGGTATATAAAACACTTCCGCTTGGTGAAGATACAATAATTACTATAGACGGATATAATGGCGGAAGCAATACTTTACAAATTAAGGACGGCTGTGCTTTCATTACAGATGCAGACTGTCCTGACAAACTCTGCCGGAGACAGAAAAAAGTCAGTTATAAAGGTGGAACCCTTGTATGTCTCCCCCACAGAGTTATTGTATCTGTCCTGTCAGGACAAGAGCATGATATTGACGGCATTGCCAGTTAGGCGGTCAAAAATAATAATTAAATATAAGCCCGCTGTAAAGCGATGTTATATATGAAAATCCCTCAGATGGTTTGCTGAAGTCCGGATATGTACCCATAAGTTTATCTACATATTCCATAGGATTAAGCTTGATTTCATATGCTTTACCCACCATAGTCTGGACAAACGGCGAAGTCCTTGTAAAAAGCTTTTGCAGTTCACCATCATTTATAGCCTGCAGTGTAAGGGAAGTGTCAAATAACATTCTGTTTTCATCATTAAATACAAAGCCGCATGATTCAAGTTCTGGCTTAAATGGCCTTATAGTTGCCTGTATATCATTAGAAAGCTTAAGGTTGTAACTTGTAACTTTTGAAAACTCCTCTGAACTGTCCAGCATAAAGTTATATGCATCTGCAATCTTTTGCAGGCTTTCAAGAATCCTGTCACTGTCAGGATAAAAATTTATATGTATCTCTGTATCTGATGCTTCCCTGAGAGTAACCTTAAGACACTTGCCCATTGTAAATTCATTGGAAAGTGTATGCCTTTCAGTGCCATCCATATAAAATGTTGAACTTCTGGGACTGCGTCCAATCCTGTCCAGTTCCAGATATGATACAAGCCCGTTGCCATTTGCCTCTTTATCAGCAAGTGTAAAAATTGGCTCACCTGCTGCCGAACCTGTCATCTCTGACTCTATTCTCATCCAGATTCTATTTGGATTTTCTGGATTTTTTTCTACACTTGTCTGTATTCCAATATTTGCTTTATTAATAAATGAAGACAGTCCGCTTAAGACCTCCCTGTTATTGGCATCATTTCTTACATTGTACTGGAAGTCGTACATATCGTCTCCAACATTGACCTGGAACTTATACGTTCCTCCAGCCAGCCCCTTGCCTGTCATATATAATTCTCTTCCTTTATTAATCTGGCTTAAAGCAAGGCTTTCAATCCTTATTGAAAAACCGTCAGGCAGCCTGCTCTGGTCATCCCCTATAATCCTGGCACCGGCCTTTTCTACATCAGATGAATAAGCTTTCTTATTATTAAAGGCACTGTCAGGCGAAGTGTCACAAAGTTCCTCAAAACCATTCTGGAACATTATAGCTGATTCTTTTATTCCAAGCAGGTATGTCTGCTTAGCATCATTCATTTTTACAAAATAAGTAGGTGATTCTTTTGTAAGTTTAGTTATCTCGTTTACAATATTACGAAGCTCTGATGCTTTATGGGTATCATACTTAGTAAGCGGTTTTGGCCTGTATGTAGGTACAAGATAATTATATGAATTGGCATCTTTATCCTCTGCTCCCATATAAGCAACCCCCTTCCTGCGATATAATACCAGTATATCAAGTTTTTTTTGTTTTGTCGATTACTTTATTTTAAGTTTCTATATAAAAATATAGTTTATGTGGGAAAAAAGACCTTGACTAGGCACAAATAACTGTGATATACTTGTTTGGCGATGTAACAGGTCTTTTTTTATTTATAGGAAAATTATATACAGCATAATTTATGATTTATGGAGGTGAAACTTGTGAGAGTAAAGATTACTTTAGCATGTACAGAGTGCAAACAGCGTAATTATGATACTACTAAGGAAAAAAGAAACCATCCTGACAGAATGGAGATAAGGAAATATTGCAGGTTCTGCAGAAGGCATACAGTACACAAAGAGACAAAATAATCTTATTTGGTGTACTGTTAGAACAGTGATGGATGGAGGCTGATTATGGACGGTTCTGAAAACAAAGACGTAACTGGACAGGATAAACCAGATAAAACTGGAAGTGCAGATAGCACTGCAAAAAAAGCTGGCAGCCGTATACAGAAGTTAAAGGCGGAATTTAACAGGATTATCTGGCCAGATAAGAATACAGTTGTGAAAGAAACTACAGCAGTAGTTGTTGTAACAGTTATTTTAGGCGCAATCATTGCTTTGCTTGATTTAATTATTAAGACAGGCCTTGATAAGATTCTTCAGATAGGATAAGGTGGTATATTATGGCAGATACAGAAGCGCATTGGTATGTTGCCCATACTTATTCAGGATATGAGAATAAGGTTAAGATGGACATTGAAAAAACTATTGAAAACCGTAACCTCCAGGACCAGATTCTGGAAGTTTCAGTACCTATGTTAAATGTTACAAAAGAAGGGGACGGGGAAGAGAAAACTGTACAGCAGAAGATGTTCCCTGCTTATGTTCTTATTAAAATGGTTATGAATGACGACACATGGTATGTTGTCCGCAATACGCGCGGGGTCACAGGTTTTGTAGGTCCAGGTTCCAAACCAGTGCCTCTTACAGAGGCAGACATAGAGAGTATGGGGCTTAAGGTAGATGCCCCTAATGCACCGTTTAGCATTGGCGATTCTGTAGTTGTTAAATCCGGGGTCTGGGAGGATACAACAGGCATTGTCCGTCAGATTGACCACAAGAATAACACGGTTACAATTAATATAGATATGTTTGGCCGTGAAACGCCAGTAGAAATAAATTTCAGTGACGTTGAGATAGTTTAGTTTATATAGTTTGTAAGAGAAACAGTGCGGTAAAACGCATACTATTTTAGGAGGTACTTTAAAATGGCTAAAAAAGTCGAAGGATATATAAAGTTGCAGATTCCTGCTGCTAAGGCAACGCCAGCGCCACCTGTTGGCCCTGCACTTGGACAGCATGGTGTTAATATTGTACAGTTTACAAAGGAGTTTAATGCTAAGACTGCAGGACAGGAAGGCATGATTATACCTGTTGTTATTACTGTATACCAGGATAAGAGTTTTAGTTTTATTACAAAGACTCCGCCAGCAGCAGTGCTTATTAAGAAGGCATGTAATATCCAGTCTGGTTCAGGTGTTCCTAATAAGACAAAAGTGGCTACAATTTCCAAAGACAAAATCAGGGAAATTGCAGAAACAAAAATGCCTGACCTGAATGCAGCATCTATTGAAGCTGCCATGAGCATGATAGCTGGTACAGCACGCAGTATGGGTGTTGCTGTAGAAGAGTAATTATTAATCATATTTCCTATATAGATTAAAAAGATTTGTTATTGTATTGGACGA
>DKXQ01000129.1 GCA_002493085.1 Lachnoclostridium sp. UBA7122 | reverse complement strand
AATTTTAAAAAATTCAACCCCTTTCGTAAAATATTTTATAACCTAAAAAACTAAGTTTTAAAAATAGTATAATTTGTTGTGCATTTTGTATATTTTTATAGAAATTTTTTATGCTATTTTACATCAAAACACGCAAAATAAAATTGTACCAATATGTTTTGTAACACATTGGTACAATTTTATTACAATTTTATTACAATATTTAATACAATCTACATAAGGAAAACCAGAAAATTATCAGTAAGCACCAGAATACCGCTTAATATCTTTATAAGAAATATTTCCGCCAAACAAGTCAAGTGCGCTTCCAACTGTAAAATCGACTTTTCCATTGCCATGCTTTTCTATATAGTGGATATCATCAAGAGAGTGTATGCCACCTGCATATGTAACCCTTTTACTGCATTGTGCTAAAATTTCTATTACATCTTTTTCTATGCCAGAGGTTTTCCCCTCAACATCAACTGCATGTACAAGAAATTCATCACAGTATGCTCCAAGATTTTCTAAAAGTCCACTATTTAATACTTCTTTTGTAATATTCTGCCATCTGTCAGTTACTATATAATATCTGCCATCCGAATACCGGCAGCTCATATCAAGGACAAGCCTCTCTTTTCCTGTTAAGGATGAAAGATGCCTCAGCCTGTCATAATCTATTATGCCATTTCTGAATATATAAGATGTCACTATCACATGTGATGCACCCATATCAAGAAATGTACATGCATTGTCTGCATTTATTCCGCCACCTATCTGCAGTCCGCCTCTGAATGTTTTTAGTGCCTTTTTTGCCTGGGCTATATCTGCATCATAAAAACTGCTTCCTGCTTTATTAAGTATAATTATATGTCCGCCCGCCAGACCATCTTTTTTGTACATACTGGCATAATAGCCTGCGTCTTTTAAAGATACAAAGTTGTCTTCTGCCTGGTTGCCTGCATCTTTAAGGCTTGAGCCTACTATCTGCTTAACTGAACCATTGTGGATATCAATACAAGGCCTGAAATTCATCTAAAGCCAACACCTTTCTGCTATTATATTATATAGTAGCTATTGCCTGAAACGCGACGTAATTTTTTCAGCTAAATCATGGTAACTGTCTTCTGGAGAAACATCGTATGTTCCAGAATTTATAACTCCGCTATAGCCATTTTCTGTAAGATACTTGTCAAATGCGCTGGCATCATCTATTATCCCCATTTTTTCAAGTTCACCGCTTACTTTGCCAGCCCAGTCCCCATCATTTATTGTAAGCTGTTTTTTGATATCTTCTATTTCTTTTTCTGCTTTTTGTTTCTCTTTTTCAAATTCTTTTTTATTGTCAGTTTTATTATCATTGATTTTACTGCCTTTATTTCCAGATGCGGAAGGTTTCTGTGTCTTACTGCTGCCTGTATTGTCTGGCTGCGCTGTGGCAGATACTTCTGGAAGTGCGGAGACAGCAGAATGTGTGGACACTTCTGGTGTTGGCAGTACTACCCGCTGGTCATTGCTTTCAAATACCATGCCAAGTTTTTTGGCACGTGAAACTGTAGCTGATTCTGATGTTCTTATCGAAAATGATATGCCCAATATAGCCGCAGTAAATAAAACTCCAGAACCAAATCCTCTTAAAAAAGATTTTTTATTCATAAATAAAACCTCCTGGCAGGACTGGCACAATTCAGCCCGCTTCATACATATCAATTACAAATTTTGCCTCACCCTGTCCTATTTCAAGCATCTTAGATATATCAAGGATAGAATGGCCTTTATTATACAGTTCAATTATCTCATCACTGTGGTCAACATGCTCAATTCCAGCTTCAATAGCTGCTGCATTTATGCCACTTATGCCCATATTGTCATAGAACCTGCGCACAGCTTTTTCGTGATGCTCCTGCTCTTCAATTTTTGCAATTTCTTCGTCATACATTACTGTATGGCCACTGCTATTGTTGTATAATAATTCATCTGGTATGCCGTCATCTGGTACTTTGCTATCCTGGGCTGGCATATTCTTTTTAAACTCCTGGTACTGGCTTGCAAGTTCATCCCTGATTTCAGCTTTTGTAACATCTGCCTCATGAACCAGTTCTTTGATATCTTTTTCTTTTTCATTCAGCATGTCATATAAAAATACTGTCTCTGAATGGTTATTTTCCATTTTGTCTAAAATCTGCTGTGAATACTCACTAAGTCCCATTATTTTTTCATTTAACATTGTACTAAGCTTATCATCTGTATTATTTATAATTTGTTCTGTTTTTTCTTGTAAATCATTATCAAATTTTTCTAAAGCTTCTTTAATTTCCTGTGAAATATCTTTCAGTTTTTCCCTGTCTGGCTCTTCTTTGCCAGTACCAGAATTGCCATCTGATGCCCTGAAACTTAAAAATACTGCGCCAAGCCCGATTACAAGCATTATTACTTCTAAAACTGCCATTATATATCTCCATTCATATAATTATACAAATATTTAAATCCTGATATCAAAGCGTCTGCCGGAAAGCGGGTTTACAGCATCCTGTTCTTTTTCTTTTTCATCCCCGCTATTGTCTGCAGTCTTTTTTACTTGTGTCTTTTTCTTCTTCTTTTTGCCATTCCTGCGCTCTTCATTTTTTAATTCGTCATTGTCGACATCACGGCGGCGCACAGTTGTTTCAGACTGTTGTTTTACTTCATTCTGGAATTGCATTGCCACTTCCTGCTGTTCCTGGTTAATACGTGTCTGCTCCCCTGTCTGTATCTGCGACACTTCCTGGGATTTTGGAGGCATTGCAATATAATCTATTGTCAGCGACATAAGAACCTCTCCCTTCTTCTGGCTTATATACTTCTGATACGGATATCAGCACCCTCACGCACAAAAGCACTGTGTTGTGTTTCAGTATGTATATAGGTTACAACATTTGATATAGTTAATTTTACACCAGGATATGCTGTACCATCGACTACTATTTTCCCACCGCCTGACATTTTTTCCAGTTCCTGCTCAAGCTGTTCATATTCTAATGTATATTTCTCTATCTTTTCATCAATTTCTTTCATCTTTATACTATTCTGCTTAAGTATCTTCATTTTATCCTCACTAAGTTTTCCCTTAGTCTGAAGACGCTTTTTCAATATTTGTATATTCTGTTCTATTTTTTCTTTTTCTTCACTTAATGAAGAAATATTTTTTTCAATTAAATGGTAATTATCAATTATAGCGGGGTCATACCCTACTTCAAGTTCTGTCTGTGTCCCCATTGCAGAACCAGCTGTTTTTGTTTCTATCTGTATCTCAGACCTGGCTTTGCCACCTGCGATAAGACCTCTTTTTCCATGTACAAGTATACTGTCATGTGCAATAACATCGCTGTGCATAATAGCATCAGATATGACTTTGCCGCCACTGGTTATCCTGGAACTTTCAATGAAATTTGAAATAATATCGCCATCTGCCTGCATAATGCCTTTGCCCATGCCCTGTATGCCACGTTTAAGGACGATTTTGCCACCCGCATTAAGGACAGCACCTTCGACAGCACCGTTGACAGTTATATCCCCAGAGGCTTTAACTGTATAGCCTGAAAGGACGTTTCCTTTGATTTCCACACTGCCATCATAATCAATATCACCTGTTGAAGGACCTACATCCGCAGGAACTTCATATACATTTGAAACAAACACAGTGTCATTTACAAGCGTAACATTGCCTGAAACGTCTGAATACATTTCAAGCTGGTCTTCTGACAGATGTGCATGTTTTCCGTGCTTTAATACCAGATTTTTAACTTTTGCAGGTTTAAGCGGCCTGCCAAACACACTTTTTCCTTCTGTCCCCTGTACTGCTGGTGTAAGTGTTGCTAAAAGCTGGCCTTCCTTAACACGTTCAATCATATCAAGCTTATGGAAATCAACGCTTCCATCTTCAGACATCTCAGGTGTATTTGTTTTATTAGCATCAAAATTATACTCTATTCTGGCATTGCGCCCCTGTACTGGCATCTGTGCCCTTGCCAGCAGTATATCAGTACAGTAAAGCCTTCCTTTCAAAGCCATTTCAGCATTTTTTTCAATAATGCCATATTGGATGCCGCTTTGGGATGCCAGGCTCAATAAATCTTCTAATGTGAGGCGTTTGCCATCATTGGACGGAGGATAAAGCCGGAGCCTCGCCATGTATCCATCAGGGTCTGTTGTAAATAGTGCATACTCATTCTCTGGCAGTCTTGTTCCCTCTATAATTTTAACAAGTGCATTCTGCATCTGCGCTGATGCATCTATAAATTGTTTCACCAGTGAAAGGTCTATTTCATCATACTGCTTTTTATTAAGATATGTTACGATATCATCACTCTTTAATGGCAGCCCGCCGTCAACAGCGGGATACGATTTAAGATATATTCCATCAGCTCTGTGCACAAGCTGGAAAAACGCATTTCTCTTCAATTTCCATACCTCCCAAAAGCGTAATTATAGTAACATATAAGCACAAACAAAAATGTTTGTGCTTATATGTTCCAAATCCCGAATACTCCCATGTTTTCTTTTCCAAGTTTTTCTTTCATCTTTTTCAGGGATTTTGTGTGCAACTGTGAAACACGTGACTCTGATACCCCTAAAATACTGCTGATTTCCTTTAATGTCAGTTCTTCAAAATAATAAAATGCAATAACTTTCTGCTCATTTTCATTAAGGCTGTTTATCGCCTCAGAAAGCATACGTTTAAGTTCCTGGCGTTCAATAACCTGCTCAGGCTGTTCAAATCTTGGTTTATTGCCTGTGTCAACCCTTATTTCACTACCCTGTTCAAGATATTCATCAAGTGACACAAGATTTGCTACTTGTGTCTGGTTAATAAGGCCTTCCAGTTCATCCAGCGGCATATTAAGCTCTTCTGACAATTCTTCATTAGTCGCTGTACGGCCGTTCCTGGCTTCAAAATCCTGCAAGGCCTGGCCAAGTTTTTTCTGCTTCTGGCGCAGCGTCCTTGGAATCCAGTCCATCTTTCTTATCTGGTCAAGGATTGAACCTCTTATCCGGAGACTTGCATATGTTTCAAATTTAACGCCTTTTGCAGGTTCAAATTTGTCAATAGCATCTATAAGTCCAAAAATGCCATAACCGGTTAAATCATCATAATCAACAGTATAGCCAAGATACATTCCAAGCCTTCCTGCTACAACCTTGACAAGCCCAGAGTACTCTATAATCAGTTTTTCCCTTATCTTCGGACTTCTGGTTTTTATATACTCTTCCCACAAACTATTTCTACTCTTTTCATCCACAGAATAGCTACATCCTTTCTGAAATATTACTATCCGCTATTACTACACATTATTATTTTCAAATCCATCAGAAGATATGCTGATATCTTCTCCAGTAATGTCTTCTAGTCCCTCTTTAGTATCTGGCTCTGCACGTTTCATAAACGTATTAATGTCTTTGACACGTCCTATTATTCTTTTTGCAATGCAGCCAATTATATAAAAAATTATCAGAGTTGCCAAAAGCGCTTTTAAAGAATACAATGTATCAATATCCCTGACAATACATACAATACATACAACTGCCCCCGCCAGCAGGGTGATGACTTTTGGAATTAATTCTGTTCTCACAAAAAAGCCCCTCCCATAAACAATTAAACTCTAGATAGTTTTTATTGATTTTCCTACCGCTTTTATTACAAAATCCCCCGTTGCGGGGTAAAATTCAACTGTACGTCCAAAGTTAAGTCCTGTGTCCTCAGCTAGTATACGTATCCCAAGAGAATTTAGTTTTGTTTTAACAGCTATTACATTTCTTTGCCCAACCTTGAGCATATCATTATTAGAAGTAAATGCAAACATCTGTGCCCCGCCTGCTATCTTAGCTGTAAGGGCTGACCTCCTTGCACCTGCTTTTATAAGCATCTGTATTAATAAATCTATCCCTGTATCGGCAAATTTAGCCTTGTTCTGGTTCTGTCTTACTTCTTTGCTATTTGGAAGCATTATATGTACCAGACCAGCAATTTTTGTGTTTTTATCATATAAAGCGACTCCTACACAAGAGCCAAGCCCAAGTGTAGTTATTGCATCTGGTGCACGGCATATATTTAAATCTGCCATACCAACTTTAATCATATTTGCCATTTGTCATCACCTATACCCCTATACTCAGACTTTCTATTATATTCCTAGTGAACGAAGCATACGTTTATATGACTCCATGGTTGGTATAAGTATAAAATAGCCACTTATATCTACATCCATGTCTTTAAACTGAGATTCAATTAATAATGCTTCATCGCCCATCTTACCAAATTCAATTGCCGGAACACTCAAAATGGCTCCTGCCATATCCACTGCGAGATATGGTACAGACGAAATAATAAGCATATTAGTAAGTGAAGAAATAGATGATAAATATGAACCTGTAATAATATTTCCAATTTCTTTTAATGCAGATTCTTCTATTTCATTAAATCCGCCCGTTTCAGGAGATGGTGGCTGGCCACAGCCCATAAGCTGGTTGACAAGCATATGGGCGGCTGTTGTTCTAAGTACAAACAGCATCATTCCGTCCACATCACCTTCTAAGGAAAGTAAAATTCCTGCAACCAGGGTCTCTGCCCCACCGATTATCTCCGCAAGCTCATGGAAAGGCAAAACTGCAACTTTTGGAATATTCATGTCAATACGTGCATTAATAAGCTGTGATAATGCAGTAGTTGCATTGCCTGCGCCAATATTGCCTATTTCTTTCAGGATATCCAGTTCTAAAATTTCAGTATTCTGATTCTGCATACAAATCACCTCTATCCTTAAAATGGATCTTATACGGTATCTTTACCTTCCCTGCCTACAATTACAGCTGAAATATTAAGTAAGGAAATTAAACCATCATTGTGCTTTCCTACTCCGCTTAAATACTGGATCAGAGGGTCTGATGGGTCTGATGAACTTGCTTTGTCTATTGAATTGCCATTTAATGTGACAACTTCTTTTACTTCATCCACAATTATTCCTATTGCAGACTGCGGTTCAAGTTTTATTATAATAATACGCGTTGCATTAGTAAATTCATCAGGTTCAAGACCAAATTTTAAGCGGAGGCTCATTACAGGTATAATCTCTCCACGCAGGTTTATAACACCTTTAAAATAGTGCTGTGCTTTTGGTACTCTTGTTATCCTCTGGTTTCTTACAATATTGTCGACATATTTTATATCTATTCCATACTGTTCTGTCCCAAGGCAGACAACTATATACTGCTTGCCTTCGGCTATGCCAAAATTATGTGCGCCATGTATATCTTCCATTACTTCTGCCTCCCTTATACCAGTGCATTTACTTCAAGAATTAAAGCAATCTCACCATCTCCAAGAATTGTAGCACCGCCTATCATCTTGCTGCAGTTAATATAACTTCCAATGGATTTGATAACTATTTCCTGCTGTCCGATAAGATTGTCTACAACAAGCCCTGCAAGCCTGTCACCTTTCTTGACAATTACAACTGTAAGTATGTCAACGTCTTCACCACCTGCTTCAATATCAAGAATCTGGTCAAGGCGTATAAGTGGTATCACTGTTCCCCTGAGATTAATGACTTCTTTAGTCTGTACAGATTTAATATCTGTCACCATTACATCTTCTATAGTTTCAATGCTTCCCAGTGGTATAGCATATTTTTCAGGTCCAAGTTCAACCATAAGCGCCTGTATAATGGCAAGTGTAAGCGGAAGCCTTATTATAAAGCTGCTGCCTTCTCCTAAAACGGTTTTACACTCAATATTGCCTCCAAGCCCCTCAATCTTAGTTTTGACAACATCCAGCCCTACACCACGGCCTGATACATCAGTAACTTGTTCTGCTGTAGAAAAGCTAGGCCTGAACAAAAGATCAATAATTTCCTTGTCAGTCATATGGTCAGCCTGTTCAGCAGTCAGAGTGCCTTTTTCAATAGCTTTATTCTTTACTTTTTCAATATTGATGCCAGCGCCATCATCACGTACTTCTATATTGACATTATTGCCATCCTGGTATGCATCAAGATAAATATTGCCAACTTCTTCTTTGCCTAATGCAATACGTTCATCATTAGCTTCCAGGCCGTGGTCTGCTGAATTTCTTAAAAGATGCTGTAACGGGTCTCCGATTTCATCAATAACTGTACGGTCAAGCTCTGTCTCTTCACCAGTCATATGTAGTTCCATCTTCTTGCCAAGCTTCTTGCTTAAGTCCCTTATCATGCGTGGAAAACGGCTTACTACACTTTCAATAGGCACCATCCTCACCTTCATGACAGATTCGTGAAGGTTTGTAGTTACACTTTCAAGATATTCAATCTGCTCATTAAACGCTGCTGCATCATTTTTTACATCGCTTTCTGCAGAATTAATGGAAACAAGGCCATTCTTTGCTATAATAAGCTCGCTGACAAGATTCATAAGAACATCTAGTTTTTCAATATCTACACGGACTGTACGGCCAACAGCAGGTTTTGCCTGTTTCTTTGAGTTTGCCTGTTTTGCAGCGGCCGGTTTTGTGGCTGCCTGTGCAGCGGCTGGCTTTGCTGTGGCTGGTTTTGCAGCTGGTTTTGGCTCTGGCTCTTTAGGCATGCTGGCTTTTGGTTCTGCGTCTGCTTTTGGTCCAGATGTGTCATCAAAGCTAAATGGCCCAATAATTACTTCATGTACCTCAGATACATTCTCAATAGCAGCCTTTACCTTTTCCATAGTTTCTTTTGTAAAATATACAAGTGAAAAATCAAGGTCAAATTTTTCATCTTCAATATCCTGTATATCAGGAACTGACTTAATAACTTCGCCAAGTTCTTCTAATGCTTTAAACACAAGGAACACCCTGGCGGCTTTAAGTATGCAGGTTTCCTGGAGATAAACTGTTATGCCAAAAATATTTTCATTCTGTGCTTTTGCTTTTTCAAATGTATTTTTCTCATAATCTGAAACCTGTATACTGTCATATTTAGCAACACTGCTCTGTTTAGCTGTTCCAGCCGCTGGCTTTACTGGCTCTTCTTTAACTTTTCCAGTTGCTGCATCTGCAATTCCATTAAGCGTATTTATTATCTCTTCGTTGTCCTCTGTACCTTCATCAGATGACTCAAGGATATTGGCGAGATAGGCCTCCAGTGCATCAAGCCCGCGGAAAAGTACATCCACAAGTTCAGGCTTGACAGTCATATTGCCGCTTCTTATTTCCTGAAAGACATTTTCCATATCATGGGTCAGACGCTGCATACGCTTATAACCCATTGTGCCTGCCATACCCTTTAATGAGTGGGCAGCACGGAAAATCTCGTTAATAGTGTCCATGTTTTCAGGCTCTTGCTCCAGTATCATAAGCTGGTCGCTCAAAGTCTGCAAATGTTCTTTTGTTTCATCAATAAAAATCTCAAGATACTGGCTTACATCCATTTATAACACCCCCACGTGTCTCGTTATAGCATCTGCAATGTTTTTCAAAGTGACTACTTCGTCCACTGCACCGGCGTCAGCAAGGGCCTTTGGCATGCCATATACTGTACAGCTTTCTGCATCCTGGCCAATTACATAAATTTTATTGGTCTGTTCCAGCTGCAGGATTCCCTGTGTGCCATCTGCGCCCATGCCTGTCATAACAACACACGTTATTTCATCAAAAGAAGTTTCCATTAAAGATTCATACATTATATCAGCACATGGCTTAAGGCCATTTCTTGCTGCTTCCTTTGTAACTTTGATGATATGGCTGTTCTTATTTTTTTCGCACAGACGCATCTGCGCACCGCCTTTTGCAATGTAAACTGTCCCTTTCTGAAGAATATCACCATCTGCTGCTTCTTTGACATTAATCCTGCTGAGTTCATCAAGCCTTTTACTTAGTGATAAAGTAAATCCCTCTGGCATGTGCTGGACAAGCAGGACTGGTGCATCAAGGTTAGCTGGCAGGAAAGGTATAACATACTGGAGTGCCTTCGGTCCGCCAGTAGAACATGCAATGGCCACAAGTTTTTTTGTCCCCTTGCCAGGAATAGTCTGTGAATGTCTGGTCCTGTCAGACATTATCCGGGTAAGCGGTGGCCGTGCACTGCTCTCTGTGTGTTCTGCCGGTTTAGCCGCTGCAACAGCAGCTCTTGCTGCCTGTGCCTTTATCCGGGACATGTGCACCCTTTTCTTTACATCTTCATTTGAAGCTTCGGATGTGCGCAGGCCCACTGCGGCATATAACATTTCAATAAGACGCTGTCCAAAAGATGGTCCTTTCACTTCTGCAAGACTGTCAGGTTTTGTTACAAAGTCAAATGCACCGAGCTCAAGTGCCTGGATAGTTTCTTTTCCGCCTTCCTTTGCAACTGTGCTGACAATTACAACTTTCTCTTTGCGCCTCTGTTTATTAAGTACCCTTAAAAATTCTATACCATTCATTTTAGGCATATTGATGTCTAAAACTATGGCATCGAACTTTTCCCCGGCATCGAACAGTTTCAAGGCATCTTCACCATTAACTGCATACTTTTCATTGTGTAATTCTTCATCTGAATTTATTATATCAGACATAGTTCTTCTCATAAGTGCAGAATCATCAACTATTAAAATATTTTTCATTTTAATTCCCATGCCCTTTCTTATAAAGTTACTTTTCATACTACAGTAAGCTTCTAGATTTTTTGTCTTTCGAGCCAGAAAACAAAACGTATAATCTTCTCGCGCTGCTGTTCTGTTATTCCAATATATTTTAACCTTACATCAAAAAGATTTCTTTCACTATAAAGCTTTTTAATATGTACAACCTCACATATCAGTGCAAAATCAGGTTTATCCTGGATTTTGCTGCTGTATTCTGCAAAATCCAGGGTACAGGCCAGATATGTGCCTTTTTCCAGCCGCTGTCTTGAAGTAATCCGTATCCCGCCACCCCCTATATCCTCTAAAGACGCATGTTTAAACCACTGTATGCCGGCGGTTTCTGGCCATGCCTCTCCCCAGTTATTCTTTATAATATCAAGCGCCTGCTCTTTCTGTAAAACAGAATAAGAAATAAGTGCATGGCAGGGATACCTCTGGTACCTGCGCCTGTCTTCCTTTCTTAAAGGCGAGGCGGTCTGTATTTTATAGCATATGCGGTCTTTTTTGTTATATATTGAAGTTATATATGCACTGCATTTGTATATACCATCCCTGGCATAAAAATCCAGGGTATAATACTTGTTTTTATCTAAGCCTGGGCTGCTGCCAGAGCTGCTGCCAGTAATAACAGCTTCAGAGCCAGACAGCACTTTCTGGAGCTCTAAATTGTATTCCGGCAGCGGCTCTCTGTGAACGGCCACTTTGATTCCAGCTTTTACAAATTTGTCAAGCATGTAACACCTCTTATCTGCTGCGGCTGTGCAGTATTTTTGTAAAAATACCTGATAATCCGCCTCCAGAAGCAGCAATCATTCTATTGCTCTGGCTGTTTAAAATAACTGCAAGGTCCTGTAACGCCTTTGCAGAAGGTGAATCAGGATAGGCGAGGCAGACTGGCCGCTGTTTCATAACAGCCTTTTGTAAATAGCTGTCATATGGTACAGCACCCATATAGTCCATTTTCATCCCCAGAAATCTTCCAACAACTGAATTAAGCTTATCATACAGTTCCTTTCCTTCAGCCCTGCTCTGCGCCCTGTTGCCAAGCAGCCGTATCTTTAATATATCTTCATTATAATCTTCCTGGTTTTTAAGCGTTTTTAAAAGCACATATGCATCAGTTATGGATGCTGGTTCAGGTGTGGCAACCAGAAGAATCTCAGAGCTTGAAAGTATCATTTCCATAACATTGCCAGAAATTCCTGCTCCTGTATCGATAATTACAATATCTGCTATACTGTCAAGCTGGTACATCACATTTACAAGAAGCCTTATCTGGTCACCGTTTAACTCTGTCAGTTCATGTATGCCTGAGCCGCCTGATACAAAACCAATATTTCCAGGTCCTTTTGTAATTATTTCACTTACACTTCTGCCTCGGAATATCACATCAGCCAGGCTGTATCTTGGTCTGATGCCAAGCATCACTTCTATATTGGCAAGCCCGAAATCTGCATCCAGTATTACCACTTTTTTCCTGAGCCTGCTAAAACTTATAGCAAGATTTAAGGATATATTAGACTTGCCCACCCCTCCTTTGCCACTTGTAACAGTAATGACTCTTGCAAGGTGTTGCTGTCTGTTTTGCTGTTTAATTAAATTTCTTAACTGCTCTGCCTGGTCCATCAGCTATTCCCTCCAAGAAGCTGTTTTGCAATTTTCTGGGCATCAATCTTTCCTATATCATTTGGAACATTCTGGCCTTGTGTAACATATGAAAGAGGTGCCCCTGTCAGTATATGGATATTGAATATATTACCTATTTTACTTGTCTCATCCAGTTTTGTAAATATTATGCTGTACCGGCATATGCCAGAATAAGTATTTGTTATATCTACTAAATCCTGGTATTTTGTCGTTGCACTCAGCACAAGAAATACTTCTTTATCACTTTCAGGCACTGTCCTTAATATATTGCACAAGTCTTCTTTCTGTTCTTTATTATTGTGTGAACGCCCGGCAGTATCTACAAGCACAAGGTCATAATCATGAAGCCCGTCTTTTAACTTTTCCATTTCCTCTGCTGCATAGACAACATGTAATGGTATCCCAAGAATATTGGCATAAATTTTTAACTGCTCTACTGCGGCAATCCTGTAAGTATCTGATGTAACCAGCGCAACTTTTGACTTTTTGGCAAGCTTCATCATAGATGCTATTTTTGCTATGGTAGTTGTCTTTCCTACGCCTGTTGGCCCAACAAAGAAAATATACTTTGTATGTTTTGTTTTAAGGTCAATAAGATGCGGGGAACCTATCTTTAATACAATCTTCTGGTATACACCCGCAAGTATATTATCAAGGGTAGTGTTATGCCCAAGGGTTCCTTTTATTTCATTTAAAATCTGTTCTACATAACACTCTTCTACTTCATTCTGGATAAGCTGTTTACGTATTAAATCAAGATATGCCTGGTTTTTATCAACAATTCTTTCCTTCTCTTCTTTTTCCCCATCCTGGCTTAAAGTCATCTGTTTTTCAAGCAGGTCCTGCAGTGTGCTGAGCTTTTGTTCAATCCCCTTGCTGTCTTCCCTGTCCACACTATCATCATCCATGCTGTCTTCAAGAATATGCCTGCTTTTAAGCAGCCTTTCCCTTTCAGCTTCCTTCTGGGCTGTCTTGGAATCTGGTGCTGGCCCAAACTGCTGTTCATTCAAAACCTGCTGGAGTTTGCTAAAATCTGGCGTTTCACTAATGCCAGGCTCTTTCTGTGCCGGGACTGCGTTTGTCTGTTTTATTTCATCAACTGCAGCAGTTACTTCAAATGACAACTGTCTGAAAAACTTAAATAATCCGTGTGGGACTATTTCTTTAGTATTCATAATAGTAGCTTCTTCTCCAAGGTCTGCCTTGGCAAGCCCTATGGCTTCTTCTTCTGTCTTTCCAATATATTTCTTAATAATCACTATACTGTCACCATCCCTATAGATTGTAATTCAACATCAGGGGCTATTTCATTGTATGATATAACAGTTAAATCCCTGAACTGTTCAGAGGTAATCTTTTTAAAATACATACGTACAATAGGAGAAGTTACAATAATAGGATTTTTGCCAAGTTCTTCCATCTTGTCTACCTCGTCTTTTACTGAATTTAATATATCCTGCATTTTTTCTGGTGCAAGATTTATGTATGCGCCCTGCTCTGTCTGCTTAACAGATCCCATTATTTCCTGTTCAATCTTAGGGTCAAGGGTAACTACACTTGTCATCTCATTAGAAGGGAAATATTTGTTAGATATGGCGCGTTTTAAACTCTGGCGCACATACTCAGTAAGCACATCTGTATCCCTTGTCGTTGTGGCGTTATCCGCAAGCGTCTCAAATATTGTAATAAGGTCCCTTATTGAAATGCCTTCCCTTAAAAGGTTCTGCAGCACTTTCTGTATCTCACCGACAGTCAGAAGCTTTGGAACAAGTTCTGATATAAGTGTTGTATTGGCTTCCTGTACATTATTGATAAGATTTTGCACATCCTGCCTTGTAAGCAGGCTGTCAATATTATTCCTTACAACTTCAGTAAGATGTGTGGCAATAATTGACGGTGGGTCAACAACTGTATATCCAAGTGATTCTGCCCGTTCCCTCTGTGATTCTGTAATCCATATTGCTGGCAGATGGAAGGACGGTTCAAATGTAGGAATACCTGTAATTTCTTCTTCAACATATCCTGGGTTCATAGCCATATAGTGGTCAAATAAAATTTCACCTTCACTTATAGGCACACCTTTTATTTTAATAAGGTACTGGTTAGGGTTGAGCTGTATATTATCCCTTAAACGTATCATAGGAACTACACACCCAAGTTCCAGCGCTATCTGTCTTCTTATCATAACAACCCTGTCTAAAAGGTCGCCACCCTGGTTGACATCTGCAAGTGGTATAATGCCATATCCAAATTCAAGCTCGATAGGGTCAACCTGCAGTAAGGAAACAACATTTTCTGGACGCCGTATCTCTTCAGCAGTTTCTTCTTCTTCAACCTCTTCTTCAATTTCGCTTTCCTCAATAGCAGATTCAATTGCCCTGCCCGCTGCTATAAATAGTACTGCATAAATAAGGCAGAGAAGTGTTGACAGTGGTGTAGCTATTCCAAGAAATGCCATAGCCCCGCCAACTATGTAAAGTACTTTTGGAATTGAGAAAAGTTCTTTTATAAGGACATTGCCAATATCTGCATTTTTTGATGCCTTTGTTACAAGTATACCTGTCGAAAGTGATATAAGCAGGGAAGGTATCTGGCTTACAAGTCCATCACCTATTGTAAGTATAGTGTACTTTGAAATAGCATCTGTTATTTCAAGCCCCTGCATAATTACACCAAGTGCAAGGCCGCCAACAAAGTTTATAACAGTGATTATAAGGCCTGCTGTGGCATCTCCCTTGACATACTTAGTAGCACCGTCCATAGCACCAAAGAAAGCAGATTCAGACTGTATCTTATCACGCCTTTCTTTTGCCTGTTCATCATTAATTGCACCTGTGTTTAAGTCAGCATCTATAGCCATCTGCTTACCTGGCATAGCATCAAGCGTGAATCTTGCAGTAACTTCGGATACACGCTCTGAACCTTTATTTATTACAATAAACTGTATAATTACAAGAATAAGGAATATAATTATGCCGACTATAAGATTGCCGCCGCCTACAAACTGTCCGAATGTTTCTACTACATTACCTGCATATCCCCTAAGCAGGATATTCCTTGTAGAACCCACGTTAAGCGACATACGGAAAAGTGTTGTCAGAAGCAGCAGCGTAGGAAAAGAAGACATATTTATAGCTTCTGTTGAAAAAAGTGCATTAAACAATACAATCATTGCAACACTTATATTAAACAATATCAATATATCCAGCAGCAGTGCCGGAATCGGCACAATAAGGAATACTACTGGTACAAGTATATATAATCCAAGAAACAGGTCCTGCCTTTTCATATAATAATCATACCTTTCTTATTATTATAATTTACCCTTTATACCATAAACATAAGCAAGGATTTCTGCAACCATCTGGTAAAGTTCAGGTGGTATCTGTGCGCCTATATCCACATTGTGGTAAAGCATCCTTGCCAATGGCTTATTCTCAACTATCTCTATATCATTTTCACTTGCAACATCTTTAATCTTTGCAGCAAGAAAGTCTGCTCCTTTTGCAACAACTATTGGAGCTTCATATTTTGTCTTGTCATAAAGTAAGGCAACTGCTAAATGTGTAGGGTTAGTAATTACTACATCTGCCTGAGGCAGTGCATTCATCATACGCCTTTGTGATGCCTGCTGCATGCGTGCCCTCTGCTGTCTCTTTACCTGAGGGTCACCTTCTGCATTTTTATATTCATCTTTTACTTCCTGTTTAGTCATTTTCATATCTTCATGGAACTTCCACTTGCGGTATTTCCAGTCTGCTGCAGCTATAATAAGGAAAAACACAGATATCCTTATTCCAGCATCAATAACAGTGTTGCCAATAAGCTCTATAGCCTGGAACAGTGTATATGAATACATATTCAGCACCATAGCCCACTTATCTTTTAAAAAATCATATACAATAAATATAAGCACTGCTATTTTAAATATGGAAATAAGCAAATCCACAATCTTATCTTTGGAAAAAAGCCGTTTTACACCGCTTACCGGATTAAACTTATTAAACTTTGGCTTTAACGGTTCATACGAAATCTTCCATTTTACCTGTACAAGTTCTGTTACAAAACATGTTACAAAAGAAAAAGCAAGAAACGGAACCGCAGTTAAAATTACAATCTGGATAACACTGCCAAGCAGCGAACATGCAAACTGCAGTGTAAATTCATTGTCAGTACACTTTGTAATACTTGAATATAAATAATTATAAGCTGATAAAAACTGGTTCCCAACAAACCCAACAAACAGCTTTATTGTTATAAAAAATACAAAAAGTGATACGGCTGTGGTAATCTCCCTGCTCTTAGCTGCCTGTCCTTTATTGCGGGCATCATTAAGCTTTTTGGCAGTAGGCTCTTCTGTTTTTTCACCACCCTCACCGTCTTTTGCAAAAAGCTGTAAGTCATATGCAAATGAATAATTTATATTACTATCTGTCACCATATAACCCCACCTTATATTATAATAACCCATACGGCTGAAAATATCAATAACATATCACATTTGTGATAGTGTAACTTTACTTTGGCATGGCAATTTCAAAGTTCTTA
>DKXQ01000210.1 GCA_002493085.1 Lachnoclostridium sp. UBA7122 | reverse complement strand
CCATAAAATCGTGCGTTTACCGTGCTGTTTATCATAGTATCTGTTGACTGATTTAAGACCCCTGCCGTTTATAATGAATGTCCTGTATCCTGCATTAGTTGTTACGGCTGCTAAGTTGTCTATTCCGATGTCAATACTGCAATACCTCTGGTTGTCTGGCTTTTCTGCGCCTATATATATGCTGTAAACTGCTTCTGCTATGATATACCCATGTTTTGGGACAAAACGCATCTGGTTAAATCCTGCAAAATTTTTCCGTCCCACACATCCAAGTTTTAACTCAAACCCATTGAATGATTTTGGGAATTTTAAAATGCCTTCTTTTAATTTTACATTCTGGTTTGTCAATATAAGAATATTCCTGCCACTTTTACTTTTATACTTTGGCAGATTTGGCTTACCTGTATATTTTTCTTTATTCTTTTTCCAGTCCTTTAATGACTGGAAAAAAGACTTCCAGTTCTTATCAAGCAGCCGGAGCGTCTGTTGTGCACACTGTGCAGTTGGCATGGCTTTATAGTCCTGGTATTCCATATCTGCTTTTAGTGTCTTATCCAGTCTGGCATATCTTATCCATCTGCCACTTTCTATAAATTCCTGCCTGACCAGATAATTAGCATGATTATACAGGTTTTTTGCAAGGAAACAGAAATTATCAAGCATCTTAAAATATTTATGGCTCTTTTTGATAATATGTTTTTCAACTCTCTGCGCTGTAATAATCTGGCATCACTTCCTTATATAGTGTCAAAAAGTGTACTTTTTAACACAATAAAAACTATTTAATAATTCTATCATCTTTTTGTAGTTTATGCAATAGATTTTAACAATTATTTCCTATTATTTTAAAAATATTTAATATCTTTTATATTTTGATAATAAATATTGCAAACATTTGATAAAAATAAGAGTGTGTCAAAAAGTACACATTTTGAGACAAAATAAAAACTATAATTTGGTTTTGTTTTATAAACAACCAAATGTTTCTGTAAGAGTTATCTATACAATTATTGACAAAGACAATATAACAAAGCTTGAAAATACATAAGGTTTTAAATGTATAGACAGACATAAGATTATTTTTATAGTCAGTGATGCAAGGTGTCCCGTACCACCTTGCATAATCAGAATATTAAATATGACATCTTGGCAGGTCTTGCATTTTAGTTTTATATGATTTGTCACAAAGTCTTTGTATAACTCTTTCGGAGAAATTTTATTTCCGATATATAGGGAAATAAAATTGTTGCAGGCTTGGAGTAACATAAGCCACAAGGATGGATGAATTAACGTAAAATTTTAAACAGGGAGGTTATATTATGAGAATTAAGAGAGTTTTACAAGGTACTGCTTTAACAGCTTTAGCAGCAGTAGCTTGGGCTAGTGTTGGAACAGCAGATGCAGCGGCAGCAGATGTACCAGCATCAAATTCTTTTCCAGTCCAAGACAGAGGTGTAGAGTTTGACTTATATGGATATGGAGAAATTAGTGCAACTATTAAAGCACCAACTGACAATACTAAGGAAATTATGGTTGGTATTGGGTCATACAACGACAGCAAAAAAACAGTTAAGATAGCTGATAATGCTTGGTCAGTGTATGATGTTGATGAGCTTTATGGGCGTTGGGATGATGATAAAAATGAGTATGTACCTGTCATGGGGGCAAAGGTTGATTTATCTAAGTTAAGTGTTACAAAGGATAATTATATTGCAATTAAATCAGAGTCAACTGACCCAGTTTATTTCAGAATAAGTGCTTCAATAACTAAACAAAAGTATACTTATAATGCAGGTACTAATGCTATAGCCTTTACAAAGTTTGAACAGGGTAACAGTAAAACTGCTGGAACTTTGACCGCAGATAATACTACACTGTTGTATAGAACACAGGGTAGTTATTGGAATAGTTTAGATGGCGACAATGAAGATGAGTATTCTATCTATACTGGATATGGTGAGAACAGGAAATTTAATGCCCAAAATAAAATATTTCAAAATTATCAATATCAAGGAGCTACACTGTATTTAAAAGTTGCAGGATATGCTGCAGATGAATTGAAAGACCAAGATAAGATTAGTGGTGGTGTAAAAGATGCAAATGACAAGTCTGCTAATCCTACCGTGTATGACTTTTATCAGGCAGGTTATATGCCAAGCAAAGAAGTTAAGCTTAATATTGCAAAACAAGCAAATGGACCTTCTGTTTCTGCTGATTATGTAAAAGGTGAAGTAAAGATTCCAAATAACACTGAATATCGTGTTATCGCTAGTGGCGGTGCTATAGATAAGGAAGGAACAGAGAAAGATCCATATTCAAAAGGTAGTGGTTCTAATGTAAAGGTTGCAGACTTACTTAAATTTGCAACTGGAGCAACGAGCGGAACAATAGAAGTACGTAAAGCTGCTACTACTAATGGTAAAGGAAAGGCCGCTTCAAAGTGGACTCGTGTTTCAATAGAAATGCCTGACCCAATAGATGTTACTGGTGCAACACAAAAGGGTGTAGCAGTTAATGGAAAGCTTACTAAAGATACAGTGATTTCAGCTACTGCTGGAACAATTGTTCTTAAAGATAAGACTAGCATTGAAGCTACTACAAATAATAAAACAAAAGCTGTAAATGGTGTCAAGGTAACGGTATCAACTGACTGTAAGTATGGAATTGTTGTTACTGTTGGTTCTGCTAAACCAGTTACAGTAAAGAATGACGGAAAAGCTAAGACAATAAAGGCAACAGCAGGTGCAGAAGTTAAGATTTATAAAGCTGGCGACAAGAAAACTAAGGCATGGGCTAATAGTACTGAACAGGCTGTGACTATAGGTAAGACAGAGTAATAATAAAATACTAAGATAATAATAGTTTTTTAATTGGAGAGGATTGTATAAGCAGTCCTCTCTTGTTTTATTCTTGCTTGCTAAGAGACAGTTTTATATTTATATTTGGATAGTAACGCCAACGCTACAAAAATATGAGAATAATATATACAAAGGATAAATCATATGTTATAATTTATACAGAAAATAAACAGTTTTAAATATACTAATAATTTAACAATAACTGTCACAAGCAGAGCAAAAACAAAGGAGATAAAAGATGAGCGTATCAAACACACCATATGATGATGCTTTTAGGACACTGTTACTTGAGTGTACTGAACTTATTATACCAGTAGTAAACGAACTGTTTGGAACAGATTATACAGGTAATGAAGAAATAATACTTTTACAAAACGAACATTTTATAGCAGTTAAAGATGGTGGCAGAGATGAAAAAATAACAGATGCATATTTTATAATAAAAGGAAAGACAGAACGGAGATTTCACATAGAGTGCCAGAGTACAGTTGATGGCAGTATAATAATACGTATATTTGAGTATGATGTGCAAATTGCAATAGAAAATAGCAGTTATAAAGATTATCATCTGGAGATTGATTTCCCAGATTCCGCAGTATTATTTTTACGTCATAACAAAAATACACCTGATTCCATGGAAGTACAGATTAATACAAA
>DKXQ01000151.1 GCA_002493085.1 Lachnoclostridium sp. UBA7122 | reverse complement strand
TTTACCCTGCGCTTGGAAAATAAACAATACATTTGATGTATCAAATTATACATTATTCCCTTGTGGATGTTTTCTCCTGTCAGATACTGGAACTGAAACAGTACAACCTTCGATTAGCTTCAACAAACTTTCCTGTACACCTTGACCAGATACATCCCTTGTAATACTTCTGTTTTCTCCAGCTCTGGCAATTTTATCTATTTCATCAATATATACCATACCTTTCTGTGCCAGTTCAATATCACCATCAGCAGTAGCTATCAATTGTTGTATGCAAACCTCAACATCATCACCTACATATCCAGCCTCTGTCATACTTGTTGCATCTGCGATAACAAATGGGACATCAAGTATTTTGGCTAATGTTCTTGCAAGTAATGTTTTACCACAACCACTTGGTCCTGCAATTAAAATATTAGATTTTTTAATTAAACCTGTTTCATCATGCAACCTTTTATTATGGTTGTAAATGGCAACTGACAAAACTTTTTTTGCATGTTCCTGACCAATGACAAATCTATCCAGTTCTTTACGAATCTGGCTAGGAGTTAGATCGAATACGATATCATCAAATCTTGATTTTTTCTTTATAACCTCAATATTTCTGGCATTTTTCCAGTATTTTCTTAGGTTGCTGGATGATTTTTTATTTATTTCGCCATCGAAAACTGCAACTGCGATTTCTGTACATTTATCGCAAATACATATTTTATTGTTGATTGGACTTTTAATCATTTGAATTACCTGTTGAATAGTTCGTCCACAAAATGCACATGTTTCTATATCCATCCCCCCTCCTCTTATTTTACATAATTGTATCATTTTTTCTCTGTTTTAAATTTAGCAGAAATACAATTATGTTTACTTCTTCATCTATGCGACCTCGCATAAATGAAGATCAAAAACGAAGTAAAAAATGTGGAAAAGCTGTTGATTGTGATTTTTGCAGAAGTTTATGGGAGTTATTTGTGGTATTATATATAGGAAGAAACAAAACAGAAGAAAAAGAGGAGGAGATGGTATGGATTCTTTTACTAAGAAAATTTTAATGGCATTAGGTATTTATGCTGTTTTTGCAATTATATTTATAATTTTATTTCAAACAGTGTTTATGTTAAGTTTTATCCCTTCGGGCAGCATGGAGGGTACGATTAAGACCAATAGTGTTGTCTTTTCTACGATGTATGATGTGAATGAAGAGGATTTGGAGAGGTATGACATTTTAACATTTGTAGCACCTGATGATCCTGATATAACATATATAAAACGATTGATAGGTCTTCCAGGTGAAACTATTGAAGTAAAAGAAGGAAAAGTTTATGCTGATGGGGTTGAGTTAGATAGTTCTTTTATTAATGAATTACAGAATCAAGCAGGAGATGGCATTTACGAAGTTCCTGAAGGTTGCTATTTTTTTATGGGGGATAATCGAAATAATTCCAACGATAGTAGGTTTTGGGACAATCCATATGTTCCTATTGATGATATTCAAGCTAAAGCAAAATGCATTTTATTTCCTTTTTCTAATGTGGGTTCATTAATCTATAATTAAAATTTTTAAGAGGCAGGAGTGGAGTTATGTTATATCGCATACCATCCCTCCTCTTCTTTTTTTGTTCATTTTCTTTGGATTTTCTTATATTTTTTAAAAAATGTTATTTTTGTAGACTGGTAGGAATATAAACTAGTAGACATGTAGATTTGTAAACATGTAGACTAATAGACCTGTATTTGCATTTACAGGTAGTTTTGCAGACAAGTAATTATGTAGTATTGTAGACATGTTAATAATTGTTTTGAAGATGGAAGGGCAGTGTTCTGCTGCCCCTCTGGCTTTTTTTTAGTCTTTTGTTACTTCCATGTAAAATAGATCAGATAATAGTTCTTGTAATTCAAATAATTTGGCAGCCTGATACATCATTGCTGTCTTATCCTCTTCTTTTTTCTCAGGGCATTTCTCAACTATTTTTTCTAAGCAATCAACCAACTCCTCTTCCAACTTTTCTGCTGCCATTTCTTTAAATTTATACTGATATGGCTGCTCAAACTCTTTGTTCGCTTTGATATAGTCACTGTAAGCAGAATCAAAACCAGTAATATAGAACTGGCAGAAGTCCATCCATGTATCGAATCTTGCATCCCAGCTTCTATGGAATGTATCAGGGAGAAGCTGAAGCATAACTTTAGCAAAATACTGCATTTTTTCACCAGCACTAACAGGTACTGCTGCCAGAACATCGCTGTATTTACATCGGAACCTCTCCTCCTCTTCTTTTTCTATATTTTTCCAATATTCTATCTTCTCATCTGGTTCCATGTCTGCATAATCAATATCAATACTGCTGCCCTCCTTTAGTGAATCCAGCACTTTGGGATATTCTGTAGTTGCATTTTCTGTTATTATTCTGGAATTTTTCTCATTTGGGTTAAATTCATTCTTCTTTTTCTTCAATTTTTCAAAAGGAATTACCTCTCCCATATATCCTCCTCCTAGTATAACAATTTTTCTGCTTGTTTTTTTATTTATTATAACAGAAATATTGGATAGTTGGATTTCAGGGAAATAGACATAGGAGGGGAGTATTTTCTTAGAATTTTGGAGATGTAAATTATAGAGAAGAAGATTATATAATATAGTTGTTTAAAAAGAAAACATTGGAAGCTATTCATCCCATGGAAACTTCTGTTTTTGTTTTTCCATTCAGTTTATCCTGAATGAACCTTATGTTTTGCAACATACTTATATCCTCCTTTGATACAGGAATATTTATCCTGTTGTTAATACTATGTTAATGTATCGTTCTATTTCTACTCATACACCTTTGCAAGGTATAACTATAATCATACTAATATTATACATTTTAACATACTAAAATGTCAATGATTTTATGATATGATATATAAGTTTTATATTGGTAAATTTGATTATCGCACTCCCCAATTTATAGAAGTTGGGGTATTCTGCCTAAATCTTGATAAAACAATACTATCATATTGAAATCAGCCATATTAAATAGAAAGAAATTAAGAATTTTGCAATAATGTTAAAGGAAAGGATAATAGTTATGACAAAACATGAACAACGAAGAAAAATATCAAAAGTCTAGAAGAAGGATGGAAGAAGAGTGGAAACAATATAATAATTATAAGGTTTAAAAATAAACTTTTTTGTGATTTTATATGTGAAGAAGGGAATGTTAATTTATGAAGGGGAATATGAACAACAAAATTATAGATATTGCAAACGAATTACTTAAAAATGATATTGGATTTTATGACTATGAATTGGAATGTTTTATTGAAGATTTTATAGAAATGGGAGAGGAAACTGATTTCCAAGAATTGCTATATGTATTACAATATATTGCAAATGATGGTTATAATATGGAGGGATTTGAAATTTATGAAGTTCCACATCCAAATGTGTATATTTTTTTTAACAACATAAAGTTCTCCTACTTAATTCCTGTTTCATTTGAAGGATTCCAGTTATGAATAATATCCTTTGTCTAAATGCGATAAAGCATACAATGTATTTAAAAGCGAATGTTCAGTCATGTAAACCCATTCAAATGTTATTCCTTGATATGCAATTGGGGTTAAGTTTTTTCCATCCAAAATTTCATGAATATTCATGGTGTACTCCTGTGGTAACATTTTTAAAGTTTTTTTAATAATCCTCTGCATTTTTCTCCTGTTACAAGGTATTACCATAATGGAATTTTTAGATATATTTAAAAAATCTCCTCCTCTTGCTTCTAGTTCCTGTTTTATGGCTTCATCATTTTCCTTTTTGCACAAATCAACAAGTCTTCGTTTTGTCTGCTTATCCAATTTAACCATATTTTCATCCTGCCTTTCTTTATTTTAACATTAATATGACTGGAAATCTACTAAATCTAAAAAATAAGAAGTTTGCTATTTTGTGGTCACACTTTTTTTAAAATTCACCAATCTAAAAAAGGTATACAATCTGTATGCTTTTTATTTATTTTAAATTTTCTGCTTCATCCTCTTCTTTTTTCTGCAATATATCCATAGATTTCATATATTTTTCTAAAATTTAAAAGGACATGAGAAAAAGCCAGGATACTACTGCTTTAAAACAGGAATGGTTTAAGACAGCATATTCTAATTGTAACTATGAAGAAGAGGAGGGATATTTGATTTAGTATATCTTTTTATGTTACAATTAACCGATGGAACAAACAAGGGTCAATAACCCCGACTTATAGAAGTCGGGGATTGTGGAAATGCAAGCCCTAAATTCTATAACAGGAGTTATTGAGTCCACAGCAAAGCTGTGTCCACACAAAAACCATTGAGTAGAGACATTGATATAGTCGTCACCATGAATGATGCCAAGTTTCATGCACTGGATAGCTATATCGTGTGTCCAGTGGGTATTTATCCACTGTTCCAAAGTCTATGGTGGATGCTAAGATAGTTTATTCTGTTTCCTGTTTATGTAAAGGTGGTTGCCACCTTTACATAGGGATAAAGAATAAACTGATTATCGCAGCGAATAGCCATTTAATATGGCATAACAGAAGTCTTCCTCTGAATTATTTATTTTTTGTATAAGGGCATTCATCCCCAACTTAAAGAAGTTGGGGTATTATGCCCAATTTTGATAAAATAAAAAGAAGAGGAGGAAGTGACAGGGTTTTTAGTGGAACTAAAGTTACTAAAGAATTGAACACCATTGTGTTCATACTAAGTTATGGAGTTGCCAACATAGCCAATAGCAGGAGGTGCATAAATGTATTATTTAATGAATAAAGATACTATAGCTGCTTCCATCAGCAGGAAGGATGGAAGATGGAAACTATTACACCAGAATGCCATACTTCCCACTGGGAAATTTGAGATAAATGAATGGCTTGAAGACCGAAAGGCATTTAAGCATAACCATCATTTGAAAAGACTTATGGAAGATTGTGGATGCGAAACAACAGAAGGATTTATCAGGATTACACATGCTGCTTCCATTAATGATTCTTACTGGCTGAAAAAGGATGATGAAGAAATATCATGGGATGATGTTTCATTTTACAGAAATGAATTTAACGATACAGTTTCAAAACTGGCATTTGAAGGGCTTGGATTATATGGAATCCAGATGAGCAGCACTTCACCTGAACTGACAACCGATGGTTCTTTTCGCAAATGCTGGAGAAAAGAAGATGGGAATATTTATCTTTACAAGAGAGGGGCATCTGGTGCATACAATGCAGGTCTTGAACCATACTGTGAAGCACTTGCCTCTGAAATTATAAACCATGCAGATCCAGGGAGTGTCAGGTATACAGTTGTAAAACTGCATAAAGAAACAGCAACAAAATGCAGGTCTTTCACTAATGAAGAAACTGGTTTCGTCCCTTTAAGGAAACTTGTGGACAAAAATACCACTATGGAAGAACTTTTACAATTCTTTGACAAGCTGGGATGTCTTGAAAAATTCCAGAGAATGCTGGTTCTGGATGCCATTACTTTTAATGTTGACAGGCATCTTGGCAATATCGGGGTACTCATTGATAACGATACACAGGAAGTTAAAGGTATTGCCCCTAATTTTGACTTCAATTTGTCCATGCTTCCCTATGTCACAAAAGAGGAATTTGATGACATAGGCAGGAAACTTCTTGATTATGGACCTCAAATTGGAAATGATTTCACAAGAATGGGACAGCAGATGCTTACCTCCAAGATACGAAGTGAAGTTATCAACTTACAGGGATTTGAGTTTTCCTTTCGTGGAAACCAGGATTTTGAACCATGGAGGGTACAAAAGCTAGAGGAAATGGTTAACCAGCAGATTAAAGCAATCCTCAAAGGGGAGAAGTTGCAGACAAAGGATGTATTTGTACCAAAGACAGATGTACAGCAGGACTGGTTTTTTGATAATGCTAAGGAACTCAAAATGTCAGCTTTATTAAAAGATAAATTATACAGTATGCATGTATTTTCATCTGTTATGGAAGAGATTGGGGAAGACAACCATGTGTCTGTACGGGCAACTGTCCATGAAGGGGAAGATTTCATTGATATTATAATATATATGGACACTATGGAAATTTCCTGCGAAAAAAATGGCATTGAAATGCCAGAAGAAGATATAAGTGTCGGGTTAGATATGTTCCACAACTTATATATGGATATATGTATTGTAACAGACACTTTGTATGAAGATATATGGGAACATGAATAACTAAAGCAAGACAGGCCATGGAGTAGAAATCCATAGCCTGTTTTTTTTGGCATAAAAAATATAAAACTTGTATCATGGTAGCTTGGCTTTAGTTTGAAGGTTGTATTAAATTGTATGGGTGTAAGACTACAAAGAAAAACTTGTTTTTAAATCCTTTTCTGTTTTATAAGAAAGAACAAATATGGAAGAAAAAAGCTTTCAGGGATGGGACTGCTCCATAAGAAGTTTTCTTTTGCAAGAAAAGTATTTCATCTTAACAGGTGTATTATGACAGCAGTGATAAAAAGTGAATATAAATATGGAAAATGGTATGAAAATTATTGGAAAAGGATAATATATAGAAGAGGATTTGCTGGCAAAAATCCAGTTAAAATTTGTTATACAATATTCCAATGCCTTCAGAATGTCCCTGAAACTCCCATACAGACATTTTAACTATTCAGAAATATTATACTGCCTTAGACAGAAAAACCTCTGTATGGGCATTTTAAGGCATATATACAGCATCATACATGTATCATGTTAATCTTTAAACA
>DKXQ01000174.1:19366-21214 GCA_002493085.1 Lachnoclostridium sp. UBA7122 | reverse complement strand
GTAACAGTTCAGATACCCCCTTGTTTTATTAAATTGGTAAGTCATGGACTGTGAATTGTGTGCTGGCAGATTTAGATGTGTTTTACGGACAGGCACGCTCTCGCTTGGATGTCCACGCAGTGGCGCATAAAATCCTAAACTACAGGATTTAAACGCCAGCGTTTCCATACAGCCGTCCTCCAGAACACATCCTAAATCTCGCCAGTCAATTTAATTTTTGGCTCTTTCCAATAAAATCTTCTAAAATCTTCATAAAACAATCATCTATACTTTTCAAGTCCTATAAAGTATAGATTTATTTAGATATTAAATAAAAAATAGGAAAAGTAAAATTTTTAGTGGTAGCTTTTTTATAATAAATTTGGTATAATCATAACATCAAATTTTCGGAAAGGAGGTTTTCCTCGTGGGCGGTAAGTATGAAAAAGGCATATACAATCAGTTAATGGAAGTAATGGAAAAACTTGAAATAATGGAAGCTGAATGTAAAAAGTACCGTGAAGAAATCAAAAGTCTCAATTCCGAAGTAAAAAGTTTGAAAAACGAAAACGCACGTCTTAAGGAAGAACTTGCAAGGGTAAAGGCAGAAAATATCATATTGAAAGCAGAAAATGCAGCTTTACGAAAGGAAAACCAGCTTCTTAGAGACGATAATGAGCGTATGAAAAAGATTTTGAACAACAATAGTTCTAATACTTCAATGCCACCTTCTACAGACAAATCTGTAAAGGCAGCAAATACTTATAATAGTAGAAAACCAACAAAAAAGAAAGCAGGTGCCCAACCAGGACATAAAGGAAATAATGTTTCAAAAGCTGATGTGGAAAAGAAAATAAAAGATGGTCTTGTTGAACATAAAATCAAAGATATTGGAAATACAAAAAATCCATATATCACAAGATACATGCTTGACCTGGAAGTAAAAACTGTTGCCACTGAAATTAGGATTCATGCAGATGAGAACGGAAAATATAACATACCAGATGAATACAGAGCTGATGTTATTTATGGAGATAATGTAAAGGCAATTACGGCTTTTCTTTACAGTGAAGGTGTTGTTGCTAATGACAGGATTTGTACATTTATAAATTCATTATCAGGTGATGTATTGAGTCTTTCAACAGGAAGTATTTATAATTTTTGTAACAACTTTGCAGAAGCATGCGCAAAAATACGTCCTGTTATAGAAAATGCGATACTTAATTCAGAAAAGGTGTGTACAGATGCAACAGTTGTGACAACTAATGGAGAAAATACCTATATTAGAAATTTTAGCACAAAAGATTATGTGCTTTATTATAGTTGTGAGAGAAAAAACCTTGAAACATTAGAGAATATAAAAATCTTAAAAGAATATGTGGGCACATTAATTCATGACCATGAAACAACAATATATCACTTTGGAACACAACATGGTGAATGTAATGTCCATTTAGAAAGATATCTTCTTAAAAATACAGAAGAAACTAAAAATAGTTGGAGTCATGATATGAGTATGTTCCTTAGTGGAATGGAACATGCACGGAAAGAGAAAAAGCTTAAAAACAGTAATTCTTTTACAGATGAACAGCTAGATAAATATGAAAACCGATATGATGAAATTATTTCTGAGGGAAGGGAACAAAATAAAAAAACAAAAGGTAGGATAGCTAAAAAGGAGGAGAAAACTTTACTGAATCGATTAGAAAAATATAAAACAAATCACCTTCTGTTTATTCATGATTTTGAAGTTCCATTTAGTAATAATATGTCAGAAAAAGACCTTCGTATTTGCAAAAATCGTCAAAAAATGGCAGGAGGCTTCAGAAATGAAAAAGGTAAGCAGATGTACTGTAATATTATGAGTTT
>DKXQ01000174.1:0-19009 GCA_002493085.1 Lachnoclostridium sp. UBA7122 | reverse complement strand
TCAAAACATTAAATCACTTATACAAGGCACGCCAGTTATACAATGACTGGTCTTTTAGCCGTGCCTTTTATTTTATAGTGATATCTTAACTATCACGAAAAAAGTCATAAACTAATTTTTACTGAAAAGAGCCGAAAACTAAATTAACTGGCAAGATTTAGATGTGTTATGGTGGACAGCTGTATGGAAACGCTGGCGTTTAAATCCTGTAGTTTAGGATTTTATGCGCCACTGCGTGGACATTCAAGCGAGAGCGTGCCTGTCCACAATTCACATCTAATCTTGTCAGTCCATAGTCTATACAATCCACAATTCACAACTTACTAATTTAGTGGGTATCTGAACTGTTACCATATCAAGAAATTTATATAATGATGATAGTGTGGTTTCGTTGACTAATAGTAACTATGATGTTATAATAAATGCGGCTGTTGTGCCTTGAACAAAACGAAAGGAATGATAAATTATGAAAGAATTTTCACCAGTTAAAGAAGGTAAAGTACGAGAGGTATATGATAATGGTGACAGCCTTGTTATTGTGGCAACTGATAGAATTTCTGCTTTTGATGTGATATTAAAAAATGAAGTTACTGATAAGGGTGCTATCCTTACTCAGATGTCAAGGTTTTGGTTTGACTTTACAGATGATATTGTACCAAACCACATGATTTCTACAGATACAGAAGATATGCCAGAGTTTTTTAGAAATAGTAGATTCAATGGAAACAGTATGTTATGCAAAAAGCTTAAAATGATTCCTATAGAGTGTATAGTACGTGGCTATATTACTGGAAGTGGATGGGAAAGTTATAAAAAAAATGGTACTGTGTGTGGAATAAAGCTTCCAGAAGGACTTAAAGAATCAGATAAACTTCCAGAGCCAATATACACACCTACAACAAAAGCAGAAATAGGAGACCATGACGAGCATATTACATTTAACGAAAGTGTTGATGTACTTGAAAAGGAATTTCCAGGTAAGGGTGAGGAATATGCAAGAAAGATAATGGATTATACGATTGCACTTTATAAAAAGTGTGCTGAGTATGCATTGTCTAAAGGCATAATTATTGCTGATACAAAGTTTGAATTTGGACTTGATGAGGATGGTAATATAATTCTTGGTGATGAGATGCTAACCCCTGATAGTTCAAGATTTTGGCCGTTGGATGGTTATAAACCTGGACAGGGGCAGCCTTCGTTTGATAAACAATTTGTAAGAGACTGGCTTAAGGCTAACCCTGACAGTGATTACAAGCTTCCAGATGAAGTTGTAAAAAAGACGGTAGATAAATACAAAGAAGCATTTTTTATGCTTACAGGAAAGGAATTTGCACGTTAAATTAATTTAATTTTAAAAATACAAACACATACCAATATATCCACAGCACCAATGCAAAAACACGCATCCCCAAATATCTCCTTGGCGTTCATATATATAGCCAAGTATAAGACTTAAAACCAGTGCACATGCCATAAAATAAAAGCCAAGGGGTATGTGCATAAGGGAAAACATAAGTGATGTAAGTATAATTCCAAATGTTTTCTGGTATTTTATGCGCATCATGGACTTTACACACGTTTGTATAACTCCTCGTGCAAGAAATTCTTGTATAAATGAGGTATAAATGTATATATATGCACCATGCAGTGAACCGCCTATAAAATATGTTTTAATTCGTATTCCAATAAAGTTAAGTATAACTTTACTTAAAAGCAGTAATAAGCATCCGGTTGCAGCAAGTATTAATGTTTCCAAGACATTTTTCTTAAATTTTGTCCATTTGGGAACAAGACCTATGTCACGCATAGAAAAGCTTGTCATAAATACTATTTCAAGAAACAGGGCAAATGTGATACATTCTATTATAAACGTATAGGTTGATGATTTTAAGTATATATGGAGAGTAAAACGTATCAGGCTCCATGCAAGAAGAAACAGACTTGTGCATATGATAAAACCAGCAAATATATATGCACAATCATGTTCACGCTGCCTTAATGTAAATCTGTCGGTAGTATCTTCTATAAGAACTATCATTCCAGGGAAAGTTTTTTCGTCTTCTGACTCTGATTTAGTAGGCTGCAAAAGGCTTATTGCTATATTTAAGTGCTTTATGCTGCTGCCTGGTTCTGACCTATATCGTACATTTGTCTTTTCAGGACGTTTATTATTCTTTATACATTCTTCAAAAAGTTTATTAAATGCCCTGTTTTTTTTGTTAGATAAAAAACAGTCTGCAAAAGACGCACCTGTTACTTTTTCTGTATTCTCTACTTCAAAAATACTAGCACAGGCAGAGTTTAGATATGTGACTGTTCCAAATGCGTCAATGGTCATAACTCCATCGCTCATATTTTCAAATATCATATTTTTCTGGTCAGGTGTCAGCATAAGCTGTGATTCGGGTATCATTGCAATTCCTCTATAAATAAAAAATTTAGTTAATACAATTATCTTAAAATAAAATTATATTTTTGTAAAGTAGTAAACTTTTGTCAGTTTAAATTTATAATATCAAGAGGAGTCAAATGGAAGAATATAAAAATATTGTACATACTTTTAAGCCTGTATGGGATAAATATTCTAAGGTACTTGTACTTGGAACTTTTCCGTCAGTAAAGTCAAGAGAAAATAACTTTTATTATGGTCATCCGCAAAATAGGTTTTGGAAAGTCATTGCTGCTGTAACAAAGTGTGATGTGCCTTTAACAGTGGAAGATAAGAAAAAAATGCTTTTTGACAATAATATAGCAATATGGGATGTTATTGCAAGTTGTAGTATTAAAGGTTCAAGCGATTCATCAATTAAAGATGTTGTTGTTAATGACTTGCTTCCTATCCTTAATAATAGTAATATAAATAGGATTTATGCAAATGGTGCTAAGGCATATGAGCTTTATATGAAATATTCATATCCTTATGCAAAAAGGGAAATTGTAAAGCTTCCTTCTACAAGTCCAGCCAATGCCTCATACAAGTTAGAGAAGTTAATAAAATATTGGTCAATTATTTTATAAAAAAGTGATAAAAATTTGTGTGATAATTGTACAATTAAGGCTTGACAATTTTGTACAATTATAGGACAATTATATAGTGTATGAAGTTTGGCTTTATCATACTAATTAATGTATTATGGTTTATTAAAAAAGATTGGAGATGGTGTAATGTTTGGTTTTGGACAGATGATTTCTATTTTAAAGAAAAGTCCTAAAAAAATTGTATTTACAGAAGGAGAAGATGAGCGTATACTTGAAGCGTCATCACGTTTGCTTGCGAGCAGTTTCTTACATCCAATACTCGTTGGGAATGAAGAAAAGATTGCTGCGGCAGCAGAAGAGGCAGGTTTCAATATAAGGGGTGCACAGATTATAGACCCAGAAAATTATGATAGAATGGATGAGATGGTTGATAGTTTATGTGAAATCCGTAAGAAAAAAGGTCTGACTCCTGAGAGGGCAAGAGAGGTTCTTAAACAAGCTAATTATTTTGGTACAATGCTTGTAAAGATGGGTGTAGCTGATTCACTTTTAGGTGGAGCAACGTATTCTACAGCAGATACAGTTCGTCCTGCACTTCAAATTATTAAAACAAAACCAGGAAATTCTATAGTGTCATCATGCTTTATACTTGTACGCCCACGTGCTACAGGAGAAAATGAAGTGCTTGCAATGGCTGACTGTGCGATTAATATAAACCCTACAGAGGATGAACTTGTCGAGATAGCAGGTGAAACTGCTGAATGTGCAAAGATATTCGGCATTGAGCCAAAGATGGCATTTTTAAGCTATTCAACACATGGTTCAGGTGCAGGTGAAACAGTTGACAAGATGAGTAATGCTGCAAAAAAAGCAAAGGCAAAATACCCTGATATTCCGATTGATGGTGAATTACAGTTTGATGCTGCTGTTTCCCCAAGAGTTGCACGTACAAAGTGTCCTGACTCAGAAATAGCAGGACATGCTAATACATTTATATTCCCTGATATCAATGCAGGAAATATTGGATATAAGATAGCACAGCGTATGGGTAATTTTGATGCATATGGACCTATTCTGCTTGGACTTAATGCACCAGTAAATGATTTATCGAGAGGATGCAATGCTTTGGAAGTATATTCCATGGCAATTATTACTGCTGCTTTGGCATAATAATCAAAAACAAAATAGTAAAAAGTAAATATAAGGGACATTACATCCAGTTGATTGTAATGTCCATTTTTGATATAATGTTTCCAGCAGTAAGAATGTAGCTGATATTCTTAGATAATGATGGAGGTATTAGATGAACAAAAGAGTTTTGACTGGAATACTCGCTATAATATTATTTTTTTCTTGTTTTGTAAGAGTTAGTGCGGTTACAAGTTATCATGAAGAGGAAGTTGAGGAGTATGTAATAAGACAGCTTGCTGCTGCTCACATACCAGGAGTATCTTTATCTATAGTTACTTCGCAAAAAGAAATATACAGTGCAGCATTTGGAGATGTTGAGGATACTACCTCTGATTTACAAATAGGTGCATTAACACGAACATTCACTACATTGGCAATAATGCAGCTTATAGAAGAAGGAAAAATAAGTCTTGATGACAGTGTATACAGATACGTTGATGCGAAGACACGTACTGGTATTTCTGCCAATATGTCTATAAAAGATCTTTTTTCATATACAAGAAACTATGCAAAACAAACATTAAAGTTTTCTGATGCTTTTAATTTATATAATACAGATATAGATTCAGAAGAACTTTCTGTTCATGCAAAGTTTAATTTACTTGGAAAGATTATAGAAAAAGTATCAGGAACAAGTTATGCATCTTATATAAAAGAAAATATAGCTCTGCCACTTGATATGCAGTCAACTTATGTAATAGGTGAAGCTGGCTATACAAAGGATATAATACCTGGCAATAAAAATTTCTTTGGCCTGCCACTTAAAAATAGTATAAGCTATGATAGTGAATACTTGCCTGGCATAGCATCTAATGGAATTGTGTCTGATATAAAAGACATGGGAAAATATATGCAGATGTATCTGTCAGCAGGTGGCAAGGTTATATCATATAACGCAGTTGAATCAATAATGAGTGGCAGTGAGGTAGCAGGAAAAAGTATTTTTGATACAGATGCATACTATTCAATGGGGTGGACTGTAACAGAAACAGATGGTAAAGAGATTTATTATTGTAATGGCTCTGTGGATGATTACACATCTGCAATGTTTATAATCCCTTCAATGGATATAGGTATAACAATGCTGTTTAATTCAGCTGATGCCTTGATGGGACAGAAATTTACAGATGATATAGAAGCAGGCGTGGTTTCACTTGTAATGGGAAATGATGCAAAAGGTGTAAGTTCTAATGACTATCTTATGAAACATGCATCTGCTGATATAGTATATTTTATTGCGTTTGTATGTGCGCTTATGCCAATTTTGCTTATGGAGGTTTGGATAAAGTGGACAAGAGAGCGTTTCAGTATATTACGTATATGTATAGATGTGGCATTGCATATTATACTTCCAACAGCGCTTATATTTATTGTCCATTATTGTATTGCGCCATGGGGCATTATAAAAATAGTTATGCCTGACTTATTTTGTGTAGCAGCTGTTGTTACTGGACTGTTTTACTTTGGTGCGTTAGTTAAACTTATAGCATATTTTATAATTCGCCATCGTGGGGATATAGAAAACGCAGAAGAAGAAATAGACGAAGAGGAAGAGAATATAAAACAAATACAAGAAAAAAAAGAAAAACTTAGAAAAAGGATGGATGATATTAAAGAAGCCGAGAAGGATAAGCCAGTTACTAAAGCTTTAGAAACTCCTGCAGAAGAATCTGAAAAGAAGTTAGAAGATAAATCTGAAAAAACAGCAGAGAAGAAGCCATCAAAGAAACCAGAAAGAGATAATACTAAAGATAGACAAGTACAGACAAAACAGGGACAGGCAAAACAAGGACAGACAAAACAAGGACAGACAAAACAAGTACAGACAAAACAGGGACAGACAAAACAGGGACAGACAAAACAAGTACAGACAAGACAAAAACAGATAAGACAAGAAAATAAACCTAAGAGGTTTGTTGTAGTTAATGAATCTTCTAAACCTAAAAATTACAAAGAAAACAATACTAATAAAAATCATACTACTAATAGAAATATCAACAGAAAAGGAAATGAAACTACAAGCAGAAATAATCAGAGAAATGTTAAAAAAAGTTATGCCAATAATAAAACCAGCAATAAAAATAAAACGTAATATTAACTTTTTTTTACTGTTGACATATTAAAGAATAAATGGTAAGATTGCATAAACCTTAAAATGATAAATGCAGTGATAAGGAGGAGTACATATTTCTTGGAAGCATAGAGAGAAGATGGATGGTGTAAATCTTCGTTCCAGATATATGGAAGTAGCCTTTGAGCAGTAAACTGAAAGAGCTTTTTTAGTAGGCTTTACCGGAAGTTCCCACCGTTATAAGGGAAACAGCATTAATGGTTTTATACCTGCGTGCTGGCAGAGTGTGGAATTTATTCTGAATTTAGGTGGTACCGCGGTTTACCCGTCCTAAGCTTTGTGCTTAGGGCTTTTTTAATGTATTTTTCAGAAAAATATTATTTAAAAATCAAGAAAGGAGAATGTTAGAATTATGGTTAAAGGAACAGAGCTTTTTGTGAAAGCACTAAGGGAAGAGGGGGTTGACACACTTTTTGCTTATCCAGGAGGACAAGCGATAGATTTATTTGATGCATTGTATGAACAGGAAGATATTGAAATGATTATACCAAGGCATGAGCAGGCACTTATACATGCGGCTGATGGATATGCACGTTCAACTGGCAAAACAGGTGTGTGTCTTGTTACTAGTGGACCAGGTGCATCTAATCTAGTTACAGGTATTGCGACTGCTAATTATGACAGTGTTCCTCTTGTATGTTTTACAGGGCAAGTTCCTCTTGGACTTTTGGGCAATGATGCTTTTCAGGAGGTTGATATAGTTGGAATAACTAACAGCATATGTAAATACTCAGTTACAGTGCGTAAGCGTGAAGACCTTGGAAGGATTATAAAAGAGGCATTTTATATAGCAAGGACAGGCAGACCAGGTCCTGTCGTTGTAGATTTGCCAAAGGATATACAAAATGGTCTTGGAAGTTATGACTATCCAAAAGAAGTAAGTATGCGTGGTTATAAACCTAGTGAAGGTGTACATGCTGGACAGCTTAAAAAAGCTTTAGCGGAGCTTAAAAAGGCAAAGAAACCGCTGTTTTTAGCTGGTGGTGGTGTAAATATTTCAGGTGCTAATGAAAGCATGACAAGTCTTGTTGATATTACAGGCATTCCTGTTGTTACAACTATAATGGGTAAAGGGGCAATACCATGCGGACATAGACTCTATATTGGAAATATAGGCATACATGGAGGTTATGCTGCTAATCGTGCTGTAAATGAATGTGATGTGCTATTTTCGATAGGAACACGTTTTAATGACAGAATAACAGGAAAAATCAGCGAATTTGCGCCAAATGCTAAAATAATTCATATAGATATTGACCCTGCTTCAATATCTAAAAATGTAGTAGTGGATATACCTATTGTAGCTGATGCAAAACTTGCAATTAATGCAATGCTTGATAAAGTTGGGCATGTAAAGGATAACAGGTGGATAGAGCAAGTGCTTGAGTGGAAAGAAACACATCCTATAAATATGAATAAGTATGATGGTCTTACACCTGAAAAGATTATAAGGTATATCAATGACAATTTTGATGCACCTATTGTTGCTACAGATGTAGGACAAAATCAGCTTTGGGTTACACAGTATTTTGAGCCACAAGGCAATGGCAAGCTGCTTACATCAGGTGGACTTGGAACTATGGGATATGGACTCCCAGCTGCTATAGGTGCTAAAATTGCTAATCCATCTAAAACAGTTATTGCAATATCGGGTGACGGCGGTATACAGATGAACATACAAGAACTTGCAACTGCAATGATTTATGGTTTACAAGTTATAATTGTAGTATTAAATAATGGGTATCTTGGCAATGTGCGTCAGTGGCAAGAAATTTTTTACAATAAAAGATATTCAGGAACGTGTTTAAGATATCGTAAAAGCTGTGGAAAGAGCTGTAAGAAGCTGAAAGAAGGAAATGCACAATGTCCTGCATATATTCCTGATTTTGTAAAACTTGCCGAGAGTTATGAAGCGCATGGAATACGAGTATTTAAAGAAGAGGACATTAAAAAAGCATTTGACTATGCTTTAGAATTTAAGGACGGTCCAACTATTATAGAGTGTATAATAGATAGTGATGCCAATGTATTCCCTATGATTCCAGCAGGAAAAGGATTGGCGGATATGATAATGTCTTAAAAAATATTAATTTTTAGAAAGGAAAATCCAAAAAACTCTTTGGATATGGTGAAAAGTATGGAAGTTAAGAAACGTTGGATATCACTTTATGTAGAGAATCAAATTGGTGTACTTGCAAAAATATCAGGAATGTTTGCCGCAAAGTCATATAACCTTGATACCCTTACAGTCGGTGAAACACAAGACCCATCAATATCAAGGATTACAATAGGGCTTACAAGTGACGATATGACATTTGAACAAATTAAAAAGCAACTAAACCGAAATGTAGTAGTTATAAAGGTAATTGATATTTCAGAAGTGCCTATACACAAAAAAGAGTTGTTGTATATAAAAGTAAGCAGTTGTTCTGATAAAGATAAATCAGAGATATTTAGAATGGCAGAAGTTTTTTCACTGGATATAATCGATTATAATAAAGGGTCTGTTATTGTTCAATGTGTAAAGACAGAGGATAAAAATAACGATATGATAGCATTGTTTAACAAAAGTTTTATTAATAGAATTGAAGTTGTACGTGGTGGAAGTGTAGCAATAGAAGCACTGTCTACAAGTGATAGATAAAATAAAACACATGCATACATAAAGATATTGCTATGCTGCATAAGGTACTATATCACCTTATGCAGCGGCAGTTTATTTATGTTTGTAATAAAAAATTGCAAGTTGAGTTCTGTTGTGAAGTTCCAGTTTTTCTAATATTATACTTAGATAGTTTCTGACAGTGCCTTCACTTAGATAAAGTTTTGCTGATATTTCTTTATTGCTTAGTCCCTCTGCTATAAGTTCTATCACTTTAAGTTCACGTTCATTTATATCATAAGAAGCATAGTCAAACTTAGGTGCAGAGTTTAAAAGTTCTGGTATTTTAGATATTATTTCTGTGCCAAATACACTTTGACCAGAATACACAGCTTCAAGAGCAGGAAGTATGCTTTTATAGTCATGTTTTAAAATATATCCCTTTGCGCCAAGCCTTAAAGCTTGTATAATATATTCATCGTCAAGAAATGTGGTTAGAAGCAAAATTTTGGCATCTGGATATTTCTTTAATATTGTTTCTGTTGCTTCAAGTCCACTTATACCTTGCATCTGTATATCTGTAAGCAGTATATCAGGTCTGTATTTTTCATAAAGTTTTATAGCATCAGTTCCGTCAGTGCCAGACGCAAGAACCTTTAATGTGCCAGAAGCTTCAAGTATTGTTTTAAGTGCACTTGTAACAAGTTCATCATCATCTATAATTATTATATTCATAAATTAAATTCTCCATTTCATAGCTATCTTAATTATGTTTTAGGTGCTGTTATAAAAATACAAAAGCCATTATCTGTATGTATCTGTAAAGAGCCACCAAGCATATTTACTCTTGAATATATATTGGCAATGCCCATACCAGAGTTTGCACTGATAGTGTGCATATATTTACTTATGTTTATATTATTTACATTAGTACCATTGTCTTTTATTATAAGCTGGTACATTGCAGGGTGTTCTCTTAATAAAACATGAACATCTGTTGCATTGCTGTGCTTGCATATGTTATTTAATCCTTCTTTTAATATTGCTATAAATGCAAATTTTACTTCACGTGGTACATCAGTTCCCATATCATAAATCACATTGGTCTTACAAAATTTAAAATTATTTATAATTGTATCCACGGAGTCTTTAAGGCTAATTGAATCATCATGTAGATTATGCACGCTTGCACGTATGCTTTCCATAGCTGTATCCAGTGAATTATGCAAATTATCTAAAAGTTCTGTACAATTATTGTCTTTATTTACAGTTTCAAGCACGCCTGTAAGCAGTATTGAGCGTGAGAGGAGATGACCTACATTATCATGAATTTCTCTTGCAATTCTGTTTCTTTCTTTAAGTGTTGCATTGTAGATTTCATAGTCCTGTTTTTCAAGAAGTGCCTTATTTCTGTCATGTAAAATTATATTGTTTTCAGTAGTTGCATCTCTTATTTTATGTGACTCTGATAAGAGTTTGTTATATCTTTCTTGAATAAACTGTATATAATATGCGGCAGCCATTCCTAGAAGCACTGTGAAAAAAAGCAGTGCGTTGAATGGTATGCAGTTGTATAAAAGGCTTGCTATAAAAATTATTATTATAATAAATTTGTGATATCCTTGAAAATATGCCACATTGTACAGTATTAAGGGCAACATAGTTATAAATGTTGGTGCTGCAAAAGATATTATAGCATAAATTCCTGATGTTATAAGAGTAAAATATTTATTTAAAAAGAAATATGATAAAGAGGATAAAATTATAGATGTAACAACCATGATAATGTATGATGCAGAGAAAAGATTTGTGCTACTAGCTATAAATGCTGATAAGATACAGTATGCAAAGATAATAAATTGAGGTACTGGCATTTGTAAAAATTTCCTCCTTTGATTGTGAATAGTAAATATTATACATGATAAAGTGACATTTGTCATCTTCACATCTGACAAGTGTCACTTATAATTAAAGAAAAGTAGATATATATTTATACTCAGATAGGAGGTTTAATATGATAAAAGTAGAAAATTTAGTAAAAAGATATGGAAGTATAGTTGCGCTTGACCATTTAAATCTGGAAATAGATGAAGGTGAGATATTTGGGTTGTTAGGACCAAATGGAAGTGGAAAGACAACAGCGATAAGCTGTATGTTGGCACTTCTTAAATATGACAAAGGAAGTATTAAAATATTTGGAGAGCAGATAAAGCCTGACAGTTATAATATTAAAAGGCGCATAGGTATTGTACCACAGAATATTGCAGTATTTGATGAACTTTCCGTATATGAAAATATTGATTACTTTTGTGGACTTTATATCAAAAATAAAACTGAAAAAAAGAAGCTTGTCAGTGATGCTATAGAATTTGTGGGACTTGAAAATTATACTAAAAGAAAGCCTGGACAACTGTCAGGAGGACTTCTTAGAAGGCTTAACATCGCATGTGGCATAGTACATAAGCCAGAATTAATTATTATGGATGAACCTACTGTGGCTGTAGACCCACAGAGCCGTAATAAGATTTTAGAGGGAATAGAAGAACTTAACCGTGGTGGAAGTACAATTATCTACACATCACACTATATGGAAGAAGTAGAACAGATTTGCACAAAAGTTGCAATAATAGATGGCGGCAGATGCATAGCAAGTGGAACGAATGAAGAACTTAAAAGTATGATAAAAACAGGTGAAACTATAACTGTAGAAAATATATTTATAAACAGTGAACAGCTTACAGGAATAAAAAATATACAGCATGTTTTTGATGTAGTTTATAAGGATAATATACTTGTTATAAGGTGCAGCAGTGCGAAGCATAACCTTGTAAAAATTATGAATTATATGCAGGAACATGATATATCATTTGGCAGGGTATTTTCAGAACGCCCTACATTAAATGATGTGTTTTTGGAAATAACTGGGAAACAGCTTAGGGATTAGAAAGGAATGGAGGTTTTGTATGCTACATTTGATAAAATACCGAATTATTAGTATTTTAAAGGAAAAAACTATAGTTTTTTGGTCTATGCTTTTTCCTATACTGCTTGCAACAATGTTTTATGTATCATTTGGAAGTTCTGATAATGAAATTGAAACTATAGATGTCGCAGTAGTAAAAACAGATGATTCAGAAATGTCCAAAAATTTTATTAAGTACCTTGAAATGCTGGAAAATGATGATTCAAAATTAATTTCATCTGAGGAGCTTTCTAAGGAGAAAGCAGATGAAAAATTGGAAAAGTTTGCAGTGTCGGGGATATATTATGCAGGGGAAGAAATAGAGTTAGTTGTTACAAGTAATGATATAAATAGCAGTATACTAAAGTCTCTTCTAGATACATATAATAATCAAGCACAGATGTATAAAGATATAGCTATAGAAAAGCCCGAAAAACTTAAAACTGTTATAAACTCAGATTATATGGGTTTTGTAGATGAAACAACTCTGGGAGGCAAGAGTGTAGATGGGGAAGTACAATATTTTCTCTCACTTATTGGCATGGCATGTATGTTTGGGTGTTTTATAGGACATCAAATTTCAACACAGTTGCAGGCAAATGTTACTCCTGTAGCATTAAGAAGAGCAGTTTCATCTGTAAGTAAATTTGAACAAATTGTTTCAGATACTTTGGCAGGTGTTATAATACATTATATCAATCTGGCAATCCTGCTTTTATTTTTAAATTTTGTACTCCATATAGATTTAAGCGGAAATATTGTTAAATTAATTGGCATATGCATAACAGGAGGTTTTATAGGTGTAAGTCTTGGTATATTTGTTGGGTCATTATCAAAGTTAAAAGATGGTGTAAGGATAGGGCTGCTTGTAGCAACAGGGCTTTTATCTAGCTTTTTTGCTGGTCTTATGATAGTCGGAGTTAAAGGATTAATTGAAGATACCTGTCCTATATTAAACAAAATTAATCCAGCGGCAGTTATCACCGATGCAATATATAGCGTAAGTGTTTATGATGACCCAGAAAGATATGTATCTGATATAATTATACTTATTATTATGTCTGCTACGATAGGTATTATTACATTTATCAAAACCAGGAGGGAACGCTATGACAGTATTTAATTGTTATATGAAAATTGCTAAGAAAAATATTAATACAATAATAATGTATTTTGTAATATTTATCACTATCAGTCTGGCAATGGTTAGCGTATATCCAGATAGCGGAGGTATTAAATTCACGGGAACAAAGCTTGATATAGGTGTGGTTGACAGAGATAAAAGCGAAATTTCAAAAAATATTATTAAATATTTGACAAAATTTCATAATGTAGAAGCAATGGATGATGATATAAAAGAACTGCAGGAGAGGATGTACTATTATGATAAAGATGTAATAATACAGATACCAGAAAAATTTGCAGAAAAATGTACTGCAGGAGAGACTAATATTGACATTACACAACAGCCAGGTGAATATGATTATATGTATCTTGAAAGTCAGATAAATGATTTAATGAATCGTATAATAAAATATAATATTGCAGGATATTCCATTAATGAGAGCTTTAAAAAAGTATCAGATACCCCTAAAAGTAAGGTAACACTATTAGATACTAATGGCAATAATGGGCAGATTCCAAACTTTGCATATCTTTTCAGATATTTTCCATATATAAGTATAGCAATACTTGGCAATGTACTTGGCATTATCGTATGTTCTTTTAGAAAAAGAGAAGTTAAGAATCGTATGTCAGTGTCAGCAGTCTCTATGAAAAGGCAATCAGCAGAAGCCTTTCTGGCATTTATAGTTATCGGTATTTTTATATGGCTTGGATTTTTGGCTGTTGCTTTGATATTGAATGGCAGGGAAATGTCTGGCAATGTAAATATAGCATATTATATATTGAACTCATTTGTAGTTATGGTAATGTCACTGTCAATAGCATTTCTTGCAGGTATGCTTGCTAAAAAAGTGCATATAGTAAATATAATAATTACACCTGTATCACTTTTTATGAGCTTTCTTGGCGGAGTTTTCGTGCCACTGTCAGTTCTTAATAGCACAGTAAGAAAAGCAGCAAGGTTTGTACCTGTGTTTTGGTATGAAGAAATTAATGATACATTAAGCAAATACGCAAAACTTCCAGATGAAGTTATAAGAGAAGTGTGGTCTAATATAGGAATACAGCTTCTTTTTACATTGATGTTTATTGCAGTTGCATTAGCAGTAAGCAGATATCAGAGGCAAGAAAGGTAGTAAATTATAAAAATATATAAGATTAAGAAGATGTTTAAGGAAACTTTAATTTTGTTTAACTTTTCCTTAAACATCTTTTTAATATATTGAATATATCACTGTCATTATGGTAAATTTATTTTACTGATTGTGAGGTGTTTAATATGAATAAATCTAAAAAAATATTAAGTATGACGTTTCATGGCTTATTTGCACTATTGTGGCTTATGGTTTTGCCAGGAATTGTGATTGTCTGTTTTGTCAATGATATTTTAGTCATTGTTCCAGCATTGTCTATTCCTGTTCTTGTTCTTAATAAAGATAGAGTGTTTGAATTATTGGAAAGAATTAAAGAGCATATTACACGCTGTATAGAGAAGTACTCTATTGTAACTATTGCAGTATTTCTTATGACAATACAGATTATAATACAGGCATATGTAGGATATGAAATGGCAGTAACTCCTGCTGGTGATAGGAATATTATATTTAAGCAGGCAAGTGAGATGGCATTAAACAATGTATTTAAGACGAGTGAAGAATATAATTTTTATTTTCTGCGTTATCCAAATAATCAGTTTCTGCTTATGCTTGAAACAATCTGGTTTATGATATTAAAAGCAGCAGGAACTACTAATTTTCTATATGGCAATATGGTCTTAAATATTTTTGTTATTGACTTAGCTATAATACTATGCATGATTATAGTATACAAAAAATATGGAAAAAATCCTACAATACTTTTTCAGATAATGGCAATAATGTTTGTACCATTTTACACATATATACCTTTTGTATATACAGATACTCTTGTACTGCCTATAGTTGCAGGAATTGTATTGTGTTATGAATTGCTTGAAGAGTACTGGAATAATAATAAAATAAAGTTTTTTATTACTTTAGTTATAATAGGAGTACTTACATGGGCTGGATATGCATTAAAACCTACTGTTGCAATTATTACTCTGGCGTGTTTTATCCATATGATAATTGCTAAGGAGTGGAAAAAAGGAATTATTGCTTCATTTGCAATTATATTGGTTTTTGGTATATGTCTGAAAACATTTAATATAACTATGGAAAAAATGGAAGTAATTGACCAAACAAATTATGATAAAGAAAATTTTCCGTATTCGCACTGGATTATGATGGGCTTACAAGGAACAGGAAATTACAGTCTTAAAGACAGAGAGTATACAAGTTCATTTAAAACGAAGAAAGAGAAAGAAAAAGCAAATATTGCAATGATTAAAAAAAGATTAAGAGAATATGGAGTTAAAGGGCTTTTGCTTCATCAGTATATAAAGTCAGTAGCAACATGGTCAAATGGCAAATATGATATGGAATTTCATCTACAGCGTCAACCTAAGAGAAATTCATGGCTACAGACAATATTTTTTAAAGATGGAATATTCTATCCTTTGTATGATGGGTATTGTACAATATACCAATGGATAATGTTAATATTTATTATGGCATCAATTATATATGGATTTAAAAGAAAAGAAACTGATTCTGCAGTTATGTGGAAACTTGCACTTTTCGGATTGTTTTTGTTTTTATCTATATGGGAAACAAAATCCAGATATATAATGCAGTTTGTACCTGTGATGTTTTTAATAACTGTAGATATGCTTGTCAAAATTCAGAAAAATTTAATGCCAGTCGATGCATTAAAGAAAAAAGATTGTAATTTAAGCATTGCTATGATAAAATAGTAAACAAAAATAATCCAACATCAAAACGTTAAAGAAAGGAACTAGGCATATGTCAGGACATTCAAAATTTGCCAATATAAAACATAAGAAAGAAAAAAATGATGCTAAAAAAGGAAAAATTTTTACTATTATAGGAAGAGAATTAGCAGTTGCAGTTAAAGAGGGTGGTGCTGACCCTGAAAATAACAGCAAACTCCGTGATGTTATTGCAAAAGCAAAAGCAAACAATATGCCAAATGATACTATTGACCGTGGTATTAAAAAAGCAGCAGGTGATGCTGACAGTGTAAATTATGAAGAAGTAACATATGAAGGATATGGACCAAGCGGCACAGCAATTATAGTTAAGGCACTTACAGACAATAAAAATCGGACAGCAAGCAATGTGCGCAATGCCTTTACAAAGGGGAGCGGGAGTGTAGGCACACAGGGCTGTGTGTCATATATGTTTGATGAAAAAGGTCAGATTATTATTTCAAAAGAGGAAATGGACGACAACGGTATAAACATGGAAGCAGACGACATAATGATGTTAGCATTAGATGCTGGTGCAGAAGACTTTACAGAAGAAGATGATTCTTATGAAATAATTACATCACCAGATGAATTTAGTGTAGTGCGTGAGGCTCTTGAAGCAAAGAAGCTGCCTATGGCCAGTGCAGAAATTACAATGATACCACAAAATTATGTAACTCTTACAGATGAAAATGATATTAGGCAACTTACACGTACACTTGACTTACTCGATGATGATGATGATGTACATGACGTATACCATAACTGGGATGACTGACATTCCAACAGTTAAAGTTGCAGAAAGGAACAGGGAAATATGAATAAAGAGTTAGTTATTGTTCTAGATTTTGGAGGACAATATAACCAGCTTATTGCTAGACGAGTGAGAGAGTGCAATGTATATTGTGAAGTTCATCCATATACATTAAGTTTAGAAAAAATAAAAGAGATGAGTCCAAAAGGGATAATTTTTACAGGCGGCCCAGAAAGTGTGTATAATGAAAAGGCACCACGCTGTACTAAAGAACTTTTTGAACTAAACATACCAATACTTGGCATATGTTATGGGGCACATCTTATGACATATATGTTAGGAGGCAAAGTAGAAAAAGCACCTATTAGCGAGTACGGAAAAACTGAAGTAAGGACAGATAATAGTTCAGTTTTATTCCATAATGTATCAAAAAAAACTATAACGTGGATGAGTCATACAGACTATATTTCAGAGCTGCCAATAGGTTTTAGGTCTTGCGCTATCACAGATGCTTGTCCTGTTGCAGCAATGGAGTGTACAGAGAAAAAGTTATATGCCATACAATTTCATCCAGAGGTTATGCATACACAAGAGGGATTAAAGATGCTTTCTAATTTTGTGTATGATGTATGCAAATGCAGCGGTAACTGGAAGATGTCATCTTTTGTTGACGAAACAGTAAAAAGTATACATGAAAAAGTTGGTGATGGAAAAGTTTTATGTGCATTATCTGGTGGTGTAGATTCTTCTGTCGCAGCAGTCCTTTTATCTAAAGCAGTTGGAAAACAACTTACATGTGTGTTTGTTGACCAAGGTCTTTTACGTAAAAATGAAGGAGACGAAGTAGAAGCTGTATTCGGACCAGATGGACTATATGACCTTAATTTTATACGTGTTAATTGCAAAGAACGTTTTTATAAAAAGCTTAAAGGAGTAACAGAACCTGAAAAGAAACGAAAAATTATCGGTGAAGAATTTATTAGGGTATTTGAAGAGGAAGCTAAGAAAATAGGAACTGTAGATTTTCTTGTGCAGGGAACAATTTATCCAGATGTAATAGAATCAGGACTTGGAAAATCAGCAGTAATTAAATCACATCATAATGTTGGAGGATTACCTGACTATGTAGATTTTAAAGAGATAATAGAGCCACTACGAATGCTTTTTAAAGATGAAGTACGTAAAGTTGGAATTGAACTTGGAATACCAGAACATCTGGTATTTAGACAGCCATTTCCAGGACCAGGACTTGGAATAAGGATCATAGGAGAAGTAACAGCAGAGAAATGTTTTATTGTACAAGAAGCAGATGCTATTTATAGAGAAGAAATTGCTAAAGCAGGTTTTGATAAAAAACTTGGACAATATTTTGCAGCACTTACAAATATGCAATCTGTTGGAGTTATGGGTGATGACAGAACTTATGATTATGCAGTTGTGCTACGTGCAGTCAATACATCGGATTTTATGACAGCTGAACCTGCACAGATACCTTGGGCAGTGCTGGGGAAAGTGGCATCAAGAATTGTAAATGAAGTAAAAGGAGTTAATAGAGTACTTTATGATTGTACTGGAAAACCACCAGCAACGATAGAGTTCGAATAGTAAACAGTGTCATTGCAAAACAACTTTTTGCTGGTGACAGATTATAATTTGTTCTAACTAAAAGTATAAGACCTTGAAAAACAGGAATCCTCTTCCTTTTTCAAGGTCTTTTTTCCTGTCATTATCCATAATTTTTTTGAAAAAATTTCGTATACAATTCGTATAAATTTAAAAGATATGACCTGTAAAGTCCAGTGTTTATAAGGATTTGCAGGATTGTATACATTCCCTAACATGTAGTCTCTATGGTCAATATGACCATTTTATTCCCCACACCCTGCCTGTTTGCTGCTAAACTCTTATAAATACTGGGTTTGCAGTAATTTCTTCATAAACATATATATTACTGCTGCCATTTCCTGTTATCCAGTCGTCCTCCTCTTCTTTTTTCTGCTTTCGTTCCTTTTCTAATTGCTATCAGCCCCTTATAAACACTGTATTTTCAGGGATTTATTTATAAAAATATGAATCCTGCTGCCATCTACAGTTCATGTATTTATACTTCTATAATCGTTTTCTTTATTTTTTCGTTTCTTTTTCTTCTTGAAGCCCTGTGAAGACTGGATTTAGAGCCATTCATAGTAGTCCTGCTGCCCTCAAAATCCTTATCCTCCTCTTCTTTTTTCACATTTTTTATGTTTTATTTCTTATTTTTTCTTTTAAACCCTTATAGAATGGGACTTTAGGAACTTTGTAAAGTGAGAGAAATAGAGTAAAAAAGTGCGAAAAAGAGGAGGATATTTCTTTTATGCTGGGATAAGAAACAGTGGCAGAAGTTTTGACTAAAGCCAGTGTTTATGCAGGTTTCA
>DKXQ01000008.1 GCA_002493085.1 Lachnoclostridium sp. UBA7122 | reverse complement strand
CGGTTCGTACCTTGGATATTTTACACACAGAAGGAACTTGGTTTTCGTATATGATTTCTCTGTGCAACCTGGTATATCCAGTTATCAATGTACTAATCACTATATTTAGTATAACAGGAATTTGGGAAAATTGCAAGAAGGACGCAATTCATCCCACCACCTTAGAGGTGGGGGACTTCTTGCTGAAAAGGGTTAAGAATATAAACTAATTCCCTCATACAAATTGCTGAAACATATCTTTTTATTTTTTACATACTGCCGGTATCCATCAATATGTATATATCTTGCTCCTGCAAAAGTATAGCTGTCAAGCCTTCTGTTAAAGGCATCATCTGAGTGTGCGCTTACAAGAATTTTTCCATTGTCAGTTCCAGTTACAATAAGTGTATGGTAATGTCTTTCCATCTCATTCATAAGCTGTACCACATCCCCTATTTCAAGGTCCTCTATATCTATTTCATGCCCAAAAGGACCATTTAATTTATTAGTAGTAATAAAGTCATAGAAAAATGATACACCTGCCCACGACGGTGAACGGTCGTTAATATCAACGTAATACCATCCATTTACATCACTGTAATTCATTTCACAACATCCAGCATATATACACTGTGACACAAAACTTGTACAGTCCCCGCCAATACCTGTAAAATTATAAAATAACGGATTGCGTTCAAACGCCCATCTTGCTGCATATGCATATGCAAACTCTCTGTTATAAGATTTTATTTTAAGCATAGACCGCTCCATTACAAATAGTTTTATACTATTATATAAATGTATAATAGAAATGTTACCTGATGCTGCCAGTCTTTTTATTAATTTGCTACAGTTGTCCAGCTTGACTAAAAAATAAGAAAAACCAGAGTAATTTTAACATTCCAATGCAGTCCATTATATGATAAAATACTATTATATGCACAGATGGACAACATTGAAAAAATATATAAATGAGGAGGTTAAAATGAGACTTAGAAATGTAAAAGGCTCTTATGAGCTGATTTTAGAAAATCCATATACTATACAGGCGGATGCAGTTAATCCAGATAATTATAAAGGACTTTGGAATAGGAACTACTTTCACAATAGCCATCCCATACATATTGAGATAGGCATGGGAAAAGGCCAGTTTATTACTACACTTGCAAAACAGAATCCTGGCATTAATTATATTGGCATAGAAAAATACTCAAGTGTACTTGTAAAAGCATTTGATAAGAGAAAACAGCTTGAAACTGACAACCTTCTATTTATCAGAATGGAGGCTGAAAATATAACAGATTTCTTTGCACCAAAAGAAACAGACAGGATTTATCTGAATTTTTCTGACCCATGGCCAAAAGACAGACATGCCAAAAGAAGACTGACTTCAAGGCAGTTTATGGAACGCTATAACATAATCCTTTCAGCAAATGGATTTATACAGTTTAAAACTGACAACCGCCCGCTCTTTGACTTCTCTGCCAGAGAAATCAAAGAAGCTGGCTGGTGTATTGATGAAATTAATTATAACCTTCATAAAGATGGTCCTGCAAAAGACAATATAATGACTGAATATGAACAAAAGTTTTATATGTCAGGCAATCCTATATACAGGCTTACAGCACACAGGGATGTGGTTTAACCTGTTATTCACGCAATGCTTTTATATCCTTGCCGTGCAGTTTGTATTTTATAAATTTATTTACCAGGAAGCCTATAACAGCTACAGTAGGAACACCTATAAACATTCCAAGCACTCCGAAATATGCCCCGCCTACTGTTATTGCAAAAATAACCCACATAGGGTTAAGCCCTGTGGACTGGCCAAGCAGGCGCGGACCAAGCACAAGCCCGTCGAACTGCTGGAGTACAAGTATCATTATAACAAATATAATTACTTCTCTTGGGCTTGTACATAAATAAATTATAATGCCTGGCACTGCCCCTATAAAAGGTCCGAAATATGGTATCATATTAGTTATGCCAACAATAACACTTATAAGCACTGAATATGGAAGCCGCAGTATATTCATAAACACACAGCATATGCATCCTATTATAAGCGAATCTACTGCTTTGCTTATAAGAAATGCACTAAATATATCATTGCACTCCCTGCATGTCCTGCATACAATATCACCTCTGGTTTCATCAAATATAGCGTAAATAACCCTCTTTGCCTGGTATCTGAATTTATTTTTTCCATAAATCATATATATGGAAATTATAAGCGCAAAAAGTACATTAATAAGGCTGCGCACTATTGATACTGAAACAGAAAAAATCATAGGAACTACATTGCTGACAATATTAGTTCCATAATCAACAATATCAGGAACCATCTCATTAAGCCTGTCAGTAACCTTATTTACATCTATGCCAGGATACTGTTTATGAAGTTCTCTTAACCAGTCTGATATATGGTCATAAACAACAGGAATATTAGATGCCAGCTCTGATATGCTCTCACCTGTCTGTGGTATAACAAAGACAAATGCAATAATTATAAAACCAATAAAAGTAATATAAGCAAGTATTATAGAAATAATTCTGGCCAGCTTTTCATGTTTGCCTTTTGAAATATATTTCTTTATAATGCCTTCATACTTTTCAACTATAGGCAAAACAAAATATGCTATAAGTACTGCTGCAAAAAACGGTGCCAGCACACCAAATAAATCATATATAAATTTTTTAGTATCTGACCAGTTATTAAGCAGCATATATATAATTGTTCCAAAAAATACTACCATTAACACATATAAGCATATATTTACATATTTGTGGTTAACTTTAAAAAACTTTCCAGAAGATTCCTTTCTGGCAATATTTTCAGTTTCATTTTTAATATTTATTTTCTCTGACATAGTACAGTACCATCCTGCCTGTATATTTTTTAATATATATTAAGTATAATCCCATTGGGGCATTTTGCAAACCACTTTCAAATAAATTTAATGAATTATTAATAACGCATCCTTGATTTTCTTAATTTTGTATTTTATAATTCTAGAAGAACATAACATATAAAAAAATGGAGGTAACAATGGCTAAATCACTTATTTTCCTGGCAACAGGATACGAAGACGTAGAGATGCTTACTGTTGTAGATATGCTCAGAAGGGCAGGGACCACAATTAATATGGTTTCTATTACTGGAGAGCTGGAGGTTACAAGTTCACATAATGTAGTAATTAAAGCAGATGAACTTTTTGAAAATGCTGATATTGACAGCGCTGATATGCTTATACTCCCTGGAGGGCTTCTTGGAACACAAAACCTGCTTTCATTTAAACCTCTGACAGATAAACTAGAAGAATTCAACAGTGCAGGAAAATTTCTTGCTGCTGTATGTGCTGCTCCAAGCATACTTGGTACGCTTGGTATATTAAAAGGCAGACATGCAACATGCTATCCAGGTTTTGAAGAAAAACTTATTGGTGCAATATACCAGAAAAAACCTGTTGTAAGGGATGGCAACATAATTACAAGCCGTGGTATGGGTACATGTATTGACTTTTCAGGTGAAATTATCACAGTGCTTGACAGTGCCCAGAAAGCAGAAGAAATAAAAGCCAAAATAATCTACAATGACACATATTAAAAATTCTCTGGCAGTGCATATATAATGCACTGCTGTTTTTAATTTCCCTATTGACATTTAGCCTACATAATGTTATCCTATATTTAGCCTACATAATGTTATGATAAGGAGGATAAAATATGATATCCCAGGTTTCTGATTCTGAACTGGAAATTTTAAAAATTATCTGGGCTAATGGAGGAACTGCACTCTATGCGCATATTATGGAAGAACTGTTAAAATCAGGACACACATGGCAGAAAAATACAGTTATTACACTTCTTTCCCGGCTAGTAGAAAAGAAAATTTTAAAAACACACAAAATTGGACGTAAAAATAAATACACTGCCATTGTATCTGAAGAAGACTATCAGACAGCACAGGCACAGACGCTGATTGATAAGCTTTATGATGGCAATGCAAAAGGACTTATATCAACATTGGTACAGAGAGATATATTTTCTGCAAAAGATTATGAAGATTTAAAACAGTTCTGGGAAAAGGAGGGGAAAAACCGTTGAATGAAGCTTTTAAAGTAGTTTTATCCCTCTCTTTTTCTGGTTCATTAGTAATCATTGTTTTATTTATCTTAAAACCACTGTTAAAAAAGATAACAAGCAAACGCTGGCAGTATTATATATGGCTGGCCGCTGTTGCCCGTCTGGTTCTGCCATTTGCGCCACAGACAAATCTTACAGGCATGGTTTTACAAACTATACAGGCAGGCCAGACAGCATTAGTTAATAACTCTGGCAGCCCGGCAGCTTCTGCGCCTGTATTTTATATAGATGATACTTCTGTCACAGATAGTGATACAACGCAAAAAGAAAATGGAAAATCTGTATCTGACGTGGATTTTATTGCATATCCAATACCAGATGCCATGACAGATATAAAAACAGCAGTGTCTTCTTATATCTGGCTTGTATGGCTTGGTATAGCACTGTCTTTGCTGGTACGCAAAATTACTGTTTACCAGAGCTTTGTAAACTATGTAAGAGCTGGCTGGCAGGAAGTTTCTGATACAGAGCTTCTTGATAAACTGGCAAAGACTGAAAAACTAGCTGGCGTAAAACGTCCTGTAGAACTGTATACAAACCATCTGGTTTCCTCACCTATGCTTATTGGCTTTTTCCGTCCATGCATAATACTTCCCTCTGCAAACCTGCCAGATATAGACTTCCAATATATTATACATCATGAACTGGTTCATTATAAACGGTGGGATATGTTTTACAAATGGCTTGTACAGGCTGTTATATGCATTCACTGGTTTAATCCGTTTGCCTGGCTTATGGGATATGAAATTAACCGTGCCTGTGAGCTTGCCTGTGATGAAGCGGTGATTTATAAACTGGATATGCAAAACAGGCGTGCTTATGGAGATACATTGCTTCATGCCATAGGCACAGGAGGCAGTTACAAAAATTCCATTACATCTGTTACACTTTGCCAAAGTGCAAAATTATTGAAAGAGAGGTTAAAAGAAGTTATGGCGTTTAAACAAAAATCAAAAGCAGCATCTGCGCTGTCTGTCCTGCTGGCAGCAGCATTACTAACAGGCGCAGTATCAGCAGGAGCTTACACCAGCAGTACTGCCGGACAAAACACTTCTTTAAAGCAGTCTGGTAAGCTTGATAAGCAACGTCTTAAGGAATATAAGGCCTATGGTATTACAAAAAAAGGCGATACATATTATTACAATGGGCAACTGGTAGGAATTTTGATGGACCACCAGCCTGGAAGCTCAGTTTATGCCTTGAATATTGCCCCAGAAGGACTTGCAATTAAAATTACACACAACAAAAATGGCAAAATCAAAAATGTAAGCTATATGACCAAAAAAGAAATAAAAAAGTTTGTTGGTGAACCATTTACTGGACAGTATAACACCAAATTAAATAATAATAATAGTAAAAAAGTTGATATACCCGTAAATATAAGCCGCATAAAAACTGATGAATTTATCTGGCTTGGAACATACCAGTTAGAAAAAGGGGATAAAGTTCTTTATGATGTGTCAGCAAAAAAGGGAAATTGCCTTGCTGTTGGCTTTGCCAAACCAGGACAGAAACATCCAAATCCAACCTATCACACAATATGTGTTGAAGAAAAACTAGAAATCAAATCTGGCACTATGACCTGGAACGTACAATCTGGCAAATACAGCCTGTTTATACACGCAAAAGAAAGTACATTAACAGATGTTAATGGCAAGGTGACGATTGTAAAAGCTAATGCAGATTAATAAATAATCTGGCACACTGTGGAATGTCTGGTAAAAAATTTATCAGACATTCCACTACTCTTACTATTCCTTATTCTTCACTTTCAATTATTCTGTTCCACATTCTTGCATCCAGTTTTTCTTCACAAGCATCTGCGGCAGCATCGTATTCATCTTCATCTGTTATATCTTCCATTTCAAAATCGTCATTGCCTAAGTCTTTAATCAATTTCTTTCCTTTTCTTTTCAGAACTGCTTGACGAAAATCTTAGACAATATGCAGATCCGAATAATTATAACAGAGTATTTTATCACCAAAGGAATTCCAACATGGAGGATAAGACAGAAAAATTGCTTAAGGATAGTGATTTTCTTCTTGCAAAGTGTGGTGCTTGTTTTGAAAATAATGAACAGTACCAGCTATTTATACGGTGCCTGTCAGAACAGACCATTGTTTAAGATGGTGTAAGACGCATGAGGAAAAAGATGATGGCGGGCTTAATTCCTCTGTTCTGCAGAATCCGTCAGATCCAGATGCCACATACCGTGTGAAAGCAGGGAAAGTTTGCCGCGGCTACGCTGCAAATATAGCAGAATCTGTCAGTAATGCAGGATCCATTGTGACAGATTACCAGTATGAACAGAGCATCTATAGCGATAGCCAGTTTCTAAAGGACAACCTGGAAGAAACAGATATCCAGGAGGAAAAAAGTGTGCTTATAACA
>DKXQ01000105.1 GCA_002493085.1 Lachnoclostridium sp. UBA7122 | reverse complement strand
AAAAAATTTATTTTACTATTAAAAGTTATATAAACTGGAGGAGATATATGGGAATAATTGAACAGACAAACCGGACAATTTTGTTTGATGTTGTGAACCCGGAAGTTTTTAATATGTTTAATATTATGTCAGATGTGGATGAAAATTCTAAAAGCCTGACAGATGAAAAAGTAGCAGAAATTAATAATGCACTTTTAGTACATAACTTTGATGAGTTTTTAAAAAAGTTCAAGCCAACCATTTACAGTTATTTTGACCAGGAGAGAGGAATGGTTTATGAACTTACAAAACCAGCAGGCATACCAGAACCCCTTGTTAAAGAGATTGTAATTGACCGCAGTAATACTTTTTTAAAGATGTTTATTTCAATTATGGACAGCAAGAAAGCATCTGGTGCTACAAATGCTTCTTTTAATTATGAAAAAGTAACTGAAATGTTAGCACCACATAAAACTTTAAAAGAAATCAAAAAACTAAAAAAAGACATTACATATTTAGAGAATAAAAATGCAGAGTTTGAGAGTGACTCACCAGCCAAACAGGATGCTGTGCTGAAACTGAAATCAAAACTTGATAAAACAAAAAAATACTATAATGAAACGGCTTCACAGCTTACTTTAATGCTTGGCATGATTAAAGATAATTTAGATACAGCGGCAAGTGCTGCGAGGAAAGGAGTTACAGAATTTAACCCGGCACTTCCTGTATTTAATGGTGATGCAGAAATTGTTGCACTTGAAGTAAAGGATAATCCTGCTGCACTTCTTGAGGACAGGAAAGGTACAGTCAGTAAGGAAAGTACAGGACTTGCTAATACTGCAAAAGGTGAAATTGCTGTAACAGCACAGCCAGCAAAGGAAACTATCAGTTACAAGGATTTATCAGTTTCTGTTATTGAAGAACAGTACAATGAAAGCATGAGGGCACTTTATGCATCAGTAGGGCAGGAATATGATGATACATCCTCTTCTGCTTCACTGTCAAAGGAATTAATTGTTGCTGCATTTACTGATAAAGTGCCAGACAAGCTGGTTGCAATGGACATTAATGATAAAGTTGAGCTTTATAATAAATACTCAGCAATAAATACTCTCTGGCAGAAAGCATTTATACGTACGGCAAAACTTCTTATTGAAAGAATATTGAGTGTAAAAGCATTTTTTGACCAGTACCAGCCTAAAACAGCATTTATGCGTCCTTCATTACTGGTTGTAAATGCCCCTATGACGGAAATTTTAGAGGAAAAAAATCTTGATAACCTTAAAAAATACCTTGAAACAGTAAATAATAAATCAGATTACAGCAATACTATCTGGTTTGGCATAGTTCCAAATATTGAATATTCAGATGATAGTGAAATGGATATAGATGAAGATACAATGAGGCAGTTTGGGTATACAGGTGATATTTATACAGGCACTTCTATTGTGCCAACACCTGTATCAGATTTACAGCTTTTATTAGATGAGATTAAAGATTACAGGATACAGGTCTTTTTCTCTTTTGAAGCCAGTGAAGACACAACATTTTTGAAACTTTCAACACATGGAATGGACCAGTATATGGAAAATACAGAAGATTTAGAGAATACAGAGTACAGCAGGTATGCAATCCCATGCCTGCCAAACTTTACTGTAATCCCAAGTGATAAATCCCGTGTGGTATTAGGTTCTAAGGCAGTCCGTGGAGAGGATGGTAAACTGGAATTTTCCACTGACAGGGATGATTTTATGAAATTCTGGATTTACGGGGTTTATATCGGGGCGGCATATGTAGCAGCAGGCATTGTATCTGCATACCAGTGCCCAAACTTTTTATCTGCAAAGTTCGGTGGCAAGGTAAAAAAAGAATATCCAGGTGTAAGGTTTGATATTGAGGCAGGTGATAATGCCCTTTATGTTACAACAAATATGCCAAAAGAAATTGCAGGATATACAACGGAAACAAAAAATATTATTAATGAACATAAATATGGGTTTATATTTTCATCTGACAAGAACCAGTTAAATGGAAACGTTATTAACCTGATTACTGTATATAAATCACGCTGTATGAATGAAAGCAAAAATGGGGGTTTTGAAAGTATATTCCGTGAAACAACACGCACATATCTTTACCGCATGATTGGCGCATTGACAAGTGATTATAAAAAAGAAAGAATTGACAAGATATTTGAATCTGGTGGGAAAGTTAAAGAATGGCAGTTGTCACCAAATTATGTAAATTCAATATTACGTGAAGGTGATGGAATTGAAAAAGGTGAATGTAATGATACAACATACAATATAGAAATCAATTTTGCTGGTGTTTCTGAAAATATGGAACTCCAGATTAATACAGACTGACCACATATTTTTGTTTGAAACCTGATGGGTGTATATGAAGAAAATTTTTCTTCATGTTATCTATATAGTAACTTTAAAACAATGTAGCATAGCTACACCAGTATTATGTTAGGGGGTATGTGTCGTGGCATACAAAATAGTAATCGCTGACGTAACTGAGCTGAGTGAGGAAATTATTGATGTTTCTTTCAGTTCTAAAATTCCGGAGGATTCTTTTGCAAGGTCTTCTGACATTGAAGCAGAGCTTACAATCCACGGAAAAGTTTCTTTTGATGCAGACAAGTTATTTATGCGTGATGCTGCAAAGAGCATGGCAACATGGGCACTGGTAAAACCAGAAAGCGCAGATGCTTATAAGAAAGTAACTGTGGAATACCAGCATGCAACAGCACCAAGGAAATATGAATTATCACATGCTTTTGTTGTTTCCTATGAGGAAAAGTTTACAAAGACAGATGGAAGTTTTAAATTGGTGTTAAAGCAGAAGAAAGACAGGATTGATGGCGTAGTGATTGAATAATCTGCAAACTTTGTCCAGTCTGGAGAGAATAAGTTTACAGATGTAACCAGGAAAGGCGTGCAGTTTTTGTACGCCTTTCTGGAAATTAGGAGCAGGGATGAAAGAAGAACAGACAGCAAGCAGATATATTTTAACAGGAATTTTTGTTTATTTGTTATTTCAGATTTTTTATTTATGTTTTTATTTGCTGCCTTCCGCAGCAGATAAAACAGATAAGAGTATAATATTTATTTTTCTTGTGCAGTCTGTTTTTTTTGCGGCTGCCATATTTTCTATTATTCTGGTTTTAGTTTTTAACTGTCAGAAAAAGAAACAGGCTTCACCTTATGAAGCAATATATATAATTACTGGTGATGGAAAAATAAAAAACAAGGTTTTATTGCAAGACAGATATTCTTTTGTAATTACAGGAAAAGCAGATGGGAAGGAAGTTTTTATAGAAGATTATAAAAAAGAAGTAAAGGGCAGGTATATTTATGGAGTCTGTAACCTTATTGCAGGTATATGGTATATTGAAGCCTTTCCTGGCAGCCATGCGTTAGGTATTAGAAAAGGCGGTGAAAGTGTAATTTACCGGCTTAAAGAAGAACTCCCTTACAGGATTTCAGGCCAGGATATTATTTATGCTGGTACTTGTAAAATTATGATGGAACAAAAATACCAGGAGGAAGCAGGATGAGTCTGATACGTTGTAAAAATGGACATTTATTTAGTGAAAAAAAACATGGAAGTATATGCCCTTATTGCAATGTTGTTGTAAATAAAAACAGTAATGCTGTGGAAGACCCACAGGGCAAGTATAGTGATATTGTATACCTTAATGATTTAGAGGTATTAAAGCCGGTAACAGGATGGCTTGTCTGCCTGGAAGGACCTTCCCGTGGCAGGGATTACCGGGTTATTGCAGAAAAGAACTTTATTGGGCGTGCAAGTGATATGGAAATACGTATTACAGGTGATGATACAGTATGTTTAAGAAACCATGCAGTTCTTGTGTATGACCCTGAAAAGAACCGTACTATGCTTCTGCCAGGTGATTCACAGGGGCTTGTTTATATACTTGATGATGATGATAACTGGGACGCAGTTTTTGAATCACGTATGCTTGAGGCAGGAGACCGTATTAAAGTTGGAAAAAGTATTTTTATTTTTGTACCATTATGCGGTGAAAATGGAGGTTTTGTATTTAACTGGAAAGAGAACGGGTAAGTATGCAGGATATATATAAGACAGGTAATGCACAGACAACAGGCAGCCGCTATTTCCAGAGTAATTATTTTTCAGTAAAAAATGGCAGGACTGCATTTGCTGTGCTGGCAGATGGCTCTATAGACCATATAAATGGAAGGAAATGTGCCATACTCGCAGCAGAAGCATGTATAAAGAAATATTATGGCATGCCAGAAGAAGGGGTACTGGAATTTTTTGATTACATTGCCGGGTTTGTGTTAAAAGAAACCAGAAGATTTATCTATCTTGGAAAAATGCCAGCTTTATCATTAAGCCTGTTATTTATAAAAGATGGAGAGCTGTTTTATTATACAGTTGGAAATAACAAGGTTTTTCTTTATGATGGCATGGATTATAAAATACTGGAAGAAAGAAGCGGACAGGCTGCATTTGGCAGGCGTATGGTTACAGGAATGTTTTCATGTGGTGCATGGGAAGCATTAAAAGAAAAGGAAATTATTTCATATCTTGAAAAGAAGAATCATCCGTTTGACAAGGCACAGCAGATGCTTAAATGTATTATGGATAAAAACAGGAAAGAGGCGGGAAATGCAACCGTCATATTGATTGAGGGTGCTTTATGAGAAAGTTAAACAGTAACCTGGTTATGGATTTTATATCAGAAAAAGGCAATGACCAAATTGAAAAAACATATATTGCCTGTACCCCGCTTGAAAATTATATGTGTATTGCCATAGCAGAAAGCTATGATAATGAAACGGAAGAGAACAGTGCGCAGATTGCTGTGCAGGCAGCGCTTTCAGCTTTTGTACGGAAGCCATCATTAAAACGTATACCAGAATATATACGTTATGCTAATAAACAGATTTTTTTACATAGCACCAGATGCCAGCTTAAAGTAAGCCTTACAGTTTTTGTAACAGATTATACATGGATGCGTTATGCCATTTGTGGAAATACAAAATTATATTGTATATATGAAAATATTTTTACATTGACAGGCAGGACACAGACAATATACCAGCAGCTTCTTGATAAAGATGCAGGGGCAGAACCAGATCAGTCAGAAATCCACAACCTGACAGGATATTTAGGAAAAAACCATCATATCAAACCATTAATTTCCAGAAAGACCAGACTTACAGAAGGTTCAGTCCTGCTTTTTGCAACAAGCAACATGTGGGGACGGCTTTCTGATGTGGAGATTCTTGATGCTTATGAAAATACAAAGACAAATAAAGAGTTTTTAGACACTTTACAGGAAATGCTTTTAAGCCTGCAAGGGCAGGGACAGCAGAAAATAGGAAGTTATACGGCTGCATTTCTTTCTGTTGAAAAGGTATTCCATGAAGATGTACAGAAAGAAAAAAAGAAGAAACGGATATTTTTAATTATAATAATTGCTGTTTTTATCCTGGCTTTGGCTTTATGTATTACAGTCCTGGCTATAAGGGCGTCAGACAGGAAAAAAATAAAGCAGATACGGGAATATGATAAAAAAGCAGTCCGGTATGCAGACTATGGAAATTATGACAAAGCCCTTGAGGAATATGGTTATGCAGAAGAAACTGTTAATAAGTTAAATATGGATAACTGTCAGTATATTAGTGAAAAAAAAGAATTATCAGAAATTGTAACTGGAAGGAAATTCCTTACTGGGCTTATGCAGGAAGCTGGAATAGCTTTTACAGGGCAGGATTATAAACAGGCAGGGAAAATATATAAACAGGCACAGCAAGAAGCAGCTTTCCAGGGGTTAGAAGCAGTTGGAGAAGAAGCCACAGCAAAGCTTGCTGAAACAGAAATATATATACAGGTTTCACAGGTTGTTACATTGGGTGATATGTATGTTTCTGCTAGTGAATATGAAGAAGCTTTAAAACAGTATGAAAAAGTGCTGGAACTCTTAAATAAATTAAATAATTTTGAAATGCAGGCGGAAATACAGGCAAAAATTTTTGATGCCCGTTCCCAGCAAAAAGCTGCAGACCAGGCAGAAGAAGAAACAAAAAAAGCAGAAGAGGAAGCAAGGCAGGAAAAAGCAGAAAAGAAAAAGAAGGAAAAGGAGAAGAAGAAACAACAGGCAGCGGACAGGGAAATTATACAGATGAACACACTTATTACAAGTGCCAGTAAAGCTTTGGAAGAAGGACGTATAAAAAGGGCAGGAAAACTTTATAAAGAGGTTCTTTCAAAATATAACAGTTTTAGTGGGAATGCAGAAGATGCAGAGGGTGTATATAAAGATATTACAGAACTGGGACAGGCAATTACTGAAGCTAAAGCCAAAGAAGAGGAAGAAGCAGAGCAGAAAAAGCTTGCACTCGCATCAAAGTATATACTACAGGCAAAAGAAGCAGCCAGGAATGGAAAAAAGGATAAAGCTGTCCAGTATTATGAAAAGGCTCTGGAAGTTTATAAAGAAATGGATATATGGGATGAAAGACCAGAAGCCGTTTATGAGGCGCTTGAAGAACTGGAAACTGAAGAAAGCTGATATGGGAGGCACAATATGGAGCAGGTAAAAGAGCTTTTACAATCCAGGATAGAGAAAATCCATGACCCGGTGCAGAGGATTCTTTTGCAGGATGTACTTGCAGATGTATTCAGGGAACTTCTACGTTATAGTGACAAGCAATTTGAAGCCCTGGAAAAAAGGCTTGATGCCCAAATACCAGGTTCTAAAGGGTTATATGATATTTATACAGGGATTTGTAAAAGAGAGAATATTGATAGTACAAGCCGTTGCCTTTTTGAAATGGATGCAGGGAAAGAATATGGCAAAGGGTATCTTGGCAAACTGTTTATTGCATGTGATTATCCTTCAATATGCAATTACCTGGAACATACATATAATGCAAAAGTTTATACAGGACAGGGAGATTATAAAACCACAGTGTCCTTAAATTATTGCAGGGAGTATATAAAAACTATAGAAAATTTATACAGGCAGTTTAATAAAAACCAGAAACAGTGGCATACAATAAACTGCCCGTTTATTTATAAGCTTCTTACAGTTTTTGATATAAAGGGAGTTGTCCCAGAAAATGCAGATATACAGAAAGTAGAAATAGAGGGGCTTGGGAGTCCTGTAATAAATGATGTTGCTATTGTATGGAATGTAAAAAAAGAAATACATAAAACTCTGGCAGGGACAGTGCCAGCAGGCATGGAAGAAGTTTATATACATAAGATTGGATTAGAAGATACAGATGCAGGATATCTTGCAGTACCAGAAGGGGAAGATATTTTCCAGGCGGATTTTTCACGGGATGGCTTATATATACGTACTAGGAAAGAGGTACACCAGAGTATAGAACTGTTGAAAATAGCATGTATAGATACAGATAAAGATTTAACAGGTCTGTTATATCCATTACAAACAAATAAAAGAAAGTTGCGCCATGCGGACAGGCAGGCATTAACCAGCCCTCGTTTCATTTGTACAAAAGGAGAGATAGAACGGATAATAAGTTCATATGAGGTATCAGATGAATTTGATTTAATAGATATCTGTATGGATTTAAAGGAAACAGTACCAGTTTTAGATATGAATTCTTTTATAAAAAGCCATTCCTTGTTAAAGCCTAAGAGGAAGATATCATTAATTCTGCATCCCAAAAACAGTACAGATATTTTCAGGTATGAAAAAATGTTCTTTCTGCTTGCAGAATTACAATTATATACAGATGAATTTGAGTGGACAGGGGTTTTAAAGGATTAATATGGAAGATATAAACCAGATATGGGGACCATATCTTGCATTGGTACAGCAGGATATAAGCCCGAAAAAACTGCATTATACAGTAAAAAATAACAGGGTTTCACCTTATCTTGAATTGCAGTCAGATAATTTGTATGGAAACAGCAGTGGCAGCAGTTTCCAGAAACTAGATGTAAACCCATATATAAGATTTTTTTCAATATTTGAACCACTTATAACACCTGATGATTTAGGTTATGAAGAATTTAGCCAGGCGCTTTCTGATATTATACTGCATTACCTGGCAGACCTGGATTTAAAGGCTGGCATGTGCAGGCAGGATTTTTATACAGCCTTTATAGCCAGGGATATGGAAAATGGTGCTTTTGGCGGAACTGGCGGTCTTGATGTATTTTCTACAATAGAGAAGTGGGAAATTGCCAGAATATTGCTTTGTTTTTATAAAACAGCAGACAGTGTTTATTGTCTTTCCCTTGCATTAAATAAACTGCTTCCAGTATGTGAAATTTTAATACGTGAAGGTGAGGAATTTGTTTTTTATATGAGGGAAATGCAGAATGAAACAGACAGTAAAAAACTTTTATTCCTTATAAGGCTGTTTCTGCCGTTATCTTTTCCATACACTATACATTGGGGCAAAACATATGGAATAACAGGATATGATGAAACAATGGAACTTGGCAGCTTTATATTAGCATAGATAGTGTGAAAAATATATCTAAACCAGCAAAAAAACGCTGCCTAAGATATATTAAATTTCACACAGTAAAAATATATCTAAGGCAGCATTTTTTATCACTCTTTGTGCCACACAAAGGCGGCATGGGAGATTTTTATAGAGGACTTGGCAATGTTATATGAAACATACAAATTAGGAAAAATAAAGAAAAAACCAGTACACCGTTTTTATACACGTGAAGAACTGGAATCATATGAACTTAAAAGGTTAAGGGAAATCTGCCATACAGAGAATATCAAACCTCCTGCAATGGAAATTCTTTATAATAAAAAGAAGCTGGCAGAATTTCTTTATAATTATCTTGGCATTATTAAAAAAGACCTGGTTTATACATATTCAGAAGAAGGCTGTAAACGTCTTGAAAAGGCTTTGGAAGAAGGCATGCCTGTGGGACAGGATGGAACAGATATGCCTGTGTGTATGGAAATTTATAAAGGACAAGACTTATTAGGCAGCAGTGAGTCCCCATATATTATAACAAGCCATATGGAAAATATAGGGGAATATGTATTCTTAGCAGATGAAACAGGCAGAATACAGGCAATTCTTACAGCAAAACCAGATGGCAGGAATAAGTACCAGCTGGATATTTCAAAAGAAAGAATGTCACCAGATATACCTGCAGGATATTTTCATGGCTGGCGTCTTTATTTAATGGAAGCAGATAATACAAAAGAAGCTGTCAGGAGATATATTGGAAAATATAAAAAAACAAATGTGTTACAGTTTGCCTGCTGCCAGCTTCCAGAGGTTGTTATAAAGGAAGTGCCAGTGTCAGAAGAGCCACTTGTAATTGACTTTGGGACATCATATACAACAGCAAAAGCCAGTCCGGGCTGTGGCAGTATATATAAAGAAAACCATACATGGCGTGGCCTGTACCCAAGCATTGTTGCAGTAAAAGAATGTAATAGTGTAGAAAAAGGACATTTAAGTCTTTTATTTGGTGAAGAAGCATTACAGGAAACAAGAAAATATGGTTTTATTACAAGAAACAGCATTTTTTATAATATAAAACGGTGGGTATCATGCTGCCATGAAAAAGTCATTGCTATTGATATGGAAGGTAATACATGTGAAGTAGAAAAGCTTTTTATTATACGGCAATTTCTTCTATATATAATACGGCAGGCAGAACAGCAGAACAGGACACAATATAAAAAAGTCTGTTTTACCTGTCCTGTAAAGCAAAATTTGCTTTTTATGTCCCTGTATAAAGAGGCACTTCCTGAATATACAATTGTTTCAAAAGATATAGCAGATGAGGCTGTTGCAGTGCTCTATCATTGCCTGGAAAACAGTATATACAATATGGATTATGAAGATGGTGTATTAAAAAAAGCACTGGTTCTGGACTGTGGTGGTGGGACAAGTGACATGGCAGGCTGCAGTTACCAGATTAATAATGAAGGGATTACCAGCCATCTGGACATACATGTGGCATTTGCCCATGGAGATACAAATTTTGGCGGAAACCATCTGACATGGAGGGTATTACAGTTACTGAAAATCCGCATGGCAGAATTTTATACTAATTCCCCGCCTGTCCCAATAGACGGGCTGTTTCCAGGTATATTTCCAGAATTATATGAAACAGTTGACAGTGAAGGTGCAGAGAAAGTTTATAAATATTTTTCGGATATTTATGATAAAGCAGAATTTGTAATCCCGTCACGTTTTGCAGATTACAGAAACTGGCAGGAAAGTTTTTATTTAAGAGCCAAAGGGAATTTTTATTTTCTCTGGAATATGGCAGAAGTTGTAAAGAGAAGGCTTTTTGATTGCCAGGGCATATACCGGCTTTCGCTTTGCAGTCTTTTTGCTGGCTATAGCAGTGAACCATGCTTTCCAGATTTTTATCTTTCTGTACAAAAAAATACAGATACATGGGAAACAAATACAATCTGTCCTGGAATTGTTCTTGAGAAAGAGGAAATTAACCTCCTCTTAAAACCTGATATTTATGCTTTCATGAAAAACTTTATTGAACCATTGTATGAAAACGGGCAGCTTATGGATACTGACCATATTATATTATCAGGACAAAGCAGCAAAATCGGGCTTTTCAGGGATATACTTAAAGAATATGTGGCAGGAAGGAAGGCAAAGCCTGTAGAAAATAAAGGTTTTGCAAGGAAACTTATGTGCATAGATGGTGCTTTTGCATACCAGAGAGATAAGAAAACTGGCAGGATAAGGGCAGATATAAGCCATGATTCAGCAAGAATACCATATTCATTATCAGCAGAAGATTATAAGACACCAGGGCATGAAAAGATACTTCTTGAAAAGGGTACTTTGATGGGGCAGGTTTATGGTTTCCTTTCAAGACCACAGGAAACAGAAGAAGTTTTATTCTGTCTGAGGGACGGGACAGGAAAAAAGGTTTATAATATTCCATTTTTATTAAGGAAAAAAGATTACATAGAAACAGGATATGAAACACTTTCCATAGATTACCCTTTTTTAAAACAGGAGGACTTAGACAGCATAAAAAACGGGGAACTCCGGCTTTTTGTCTTTGCAGATAATGAAAACTGGGGTTTTTCGGTACTTGAGACAACACGAAGGGAAAACCTTCTGTATAGCTGTCTTGCTGCTTTTGTCCCATTTGAAAAAGGGGCATGGGAAACAGATTTTTTTGATGGGAGGCATTAGCAATGCAGGAATACAAAAAACCTTTATTCCAGAAGGGCAGGGTATTAAAAAAAGAAGGACTTGATGCATTACGTGATTTCCCATCAGGGCTTGCAGAAATATTTTTTAGAGGCTGGTCTGATGGCATACTGGCAGGTTTTGATATTTCTTACCAGAAAGGGACTGGTGGAAAGGGACAAATTATTGTCAGTGATGGTGCAGTATTATATAAAGAAAATATTATCATGGCAGACCAGGAGATTTTTCCGTTTGAAGAATTTGACAGGCAGATAATAATAAAGCTTTATATTTTACCTGTCTTAAATACAGAAGATTTTGATATATACCCATTAGAAATCCGGGCAGAGGAGGAAGGAAATAATAATAATGGGCTGGAACTTGGAAGATTCAGGCTGTCACAAGGGGCAAGGCTCAGAAAAGAATACCAGGACCTGCAGGATTTCCATACAGCATATAATACACTTGATATTACAAATGTGCCATATGCAGGACCAGGTGGTGCTACTGTTTCCCCTGTACTTTTACAAGCTTTTGCCCGTATGCTTCTTAACAGCAGGACAAGCAGGGAAAGTGACATAAGTTTTGCGCTTATGTGTCTTGGCAGACAGCCTGTGCCAAAAGAGTGCCTGCTCCATTATATCTGTAACAGGCTAAGTATTTCATACAGGGAAATGGGGCACAGTGAAATTTATAAATACCTTGTACAGATTGCAGGTACAGGAAACGCTGGCAGAAAGCAGGCAAAAGGGAAAGAAGGGCCAGCTGTGTTTTAAAAATGGAGGTGGAATTTATGGCGGAAACTTATGTAGTAAACGGAGCAAAAGTAAGCTGCAGCATGGGGGAAATTGAAGCACCACTGCGTACAACACCAGGACGGAATGTAAAACTGCGTGGCAAAGACAGGGCAAATACAGCAGATTGTGTACCATTGGTAAATGTCGGGCCATTTGGATTGTGTAAAACGACTGGTATGCCATGTGCACCTGCATGTACTGTATGGCTGAATGGTAAAAATGATGTACTTGTCAATGGCATGCCAGCACTTTTGGATAAATCAACAGCGGTATGCCCTCTTGGGGCAGGCATACTTAAAATAGAAGACGATGGGCAGTAAAATCCTGTTACAGCTATGCAAAGCAACAGTCTTTAATTTGTGCCGGGAGCAGGGTATTTGCAGGTTTATTGCAGGAATGGAGGATTATTATGAACAAATACGGAGATGAAAGCTTTATAACTTTTTTACGTGCAGGGCGTGAAGATGCAGACAGGGATATTAAAAATGGAGAAATTCTTGCGGCTGGAAAAATTCTTTCTTTCAGGGAAAGGGAAATTATAAAAGACCTGTTCTGGATGTGGCTTCCAGATGAATTCGGACCTTTAAGCAAGGAACTGGCACGCCTAAAATATCCTAATGAAAGACGGCCAGATATTATTTATAGCAATACAAAAACAACAGTAAATATTACATTTTCACATAAATCTGACAAGCTGGACGAGGGGCAGGAGGAAGAAATCAGGGATTATATGGCAGGAATAGTAATGAGGCTGCATCCTGAAACTTTAATTACAGAGAAAGACATGGCAGAAGCGGAAGGACACAGGCTGGCATGGTTTGACTTTACAACACCCGCCCTTGATACAGATATATATAACCTGATGTTTTTTACATCACTTAAAGGGCGGCTTCTTATGGGAGGGTTTAACTGTTTTGATTCAGACCAGGAAGACTGGAAGGAACTATTTATACAGATGCTTGGGACAGCACGCTTTTAAAAGAAAACAAGTACAGTATATGATTGGAAGGAGTGTATATATATGGAACTTCAGGAAGTTGGAAGATACGAAATAGAGCCGTTTGACATTGAACGTATACTGGAACTGCGGCTTACAGAAAAAATAAATGAACATGCAAAGCTAAGTTTGCGCAGCGTTTTAAAAGAGGGCTGTAAAGACAGCATGGCAGAAGAAGACTGGGAAGAGAAAACAATTACCCTTAAAGAAGAAGGAAAAACATTATTCTGCGGTGTAGCAACGGGCATAGGGATAGTATGCGAAAATGGTGTTTATTACCTGGAAGCAGAAGCTGTGTCATGGACTATAAAACTTGACTGCCAGAGAAAAAAACGTTCTTTCCAGGAAAAGGGGTTAAGTTATTATGATATTGCAAAAAGGATTGCCAAAGAAGCAGGGGGAAAAGTGGAATGTTATGCACAGGAAAAGAAAGTTAAAAACCTGCTTTTACAATACAGGGAAACAGACTGGGAATTTTTAAAACGCCTGGCATCACATAGTAACAGTGTCCTTATAGCCAATCCAAGAGGAAAAAAACCAAAATTTACATTTGGGGTGGAGAAAAAGGAAGAGTACAAAGATGAAGTGGATTCTGGTGAAAATTTTGCTGTAAGGAAGAAAGTATCACGTTACAGGAAAATGTCAGCAGATGAAGACCTTGGCTATAAAGAAAAAGATGCAGTGGAATATACATTACAGACTGACCATGCAGCTTTTGGAACAGGTGACATGGTAAAAAGGAATGGAAAAGCGTTGTATGTAAAAGAAGCTGACATACATCTTAAAGGTTCAGTGTTTACCTGCTGTTACAAGCTTGTAACAAAAAAGGGGCTTTCTGTAAAAAAAGCCAGCCACCCATATGCCAGCGGGCTGACGCTGGAAGGAACTGTATTAAAACCGGAAGGTGACACTGTAAAAGTACATCTGGCAATAGATGACAGGCAGGATGAAAGCAAAGCTTATCCATTCCCTTATGCAACAGGGTATTCTGCTGAAAAGCATACAGGCTGGTATGTAATGCCAGAAAAGGGTGATACTGTACAGATAATATTCCCAACGGAGGATGAAAACAAAGCATACGCAGTCCAGTCAATAAGGCAGGAAGACACAGACAAAACATCTGACCCAGGCATAAAATACCTGCGTACCCCTGATGGCAAGGAAATAAAGCTTGACAAAGAAGAAATCCTTATTACAGCAAAAGATGGCGTAACCTATGTAAAAATCAATGAAACCAGTGGTGTGGACATTATTACAGACAAAGCAGTACAGGTAACAAGCGGTGGCAACATAACAGTAAGCAGTGGTGGTGAGGTTTCAATGTCAAGCACTGGCAATTTCAGCATCAATGCAGGCGGAAGCCTGTCTGTAACAGCAGCAGATTCTGTCACAATGACATGCCATGAAAACAGCGTAAAACTTGAAGCACCAGCAACAGGCATTGAAATCTCTGCCTCAAAACCAGTAAAAATAACAGGCGGTGACACAGTAGACATAACAAGCAAAGGAAAATTTACAGCAAAATCAAGCAGTGAAATGCAGATAGCAGCAGACCAGAAACTTGGAACAGAGTCAAAACAGACGCTTGAAATCAAGTGTAAAGACAATGCAGTAAAACTTGAAAGCGGTGGCAAGGGCGTGGATATATCCTCTGGCAAGGCAGTTTCCATAAACGGTAAAAACACAATGGATATAAAAAGCACACAGGCAATGAACCTGTCATCACCACAAAATGTCAGTGTGTCATCAGGACAGGGGCTTTCACTGTCAGCTAAAAGCACACTTGAAGAGACATGTAAAGGAAGCTCTGTAACACTGGACGGTGATATAAGCCTGAAAGCGAAACTAATAAAAGAAAATTAAAGAAAAACTGGTAGAGACTGGCGTATATGGTCCATGCTGTCTTCTGGCATACTGGCAGATGCATGGCATCAATCCTGCAGCATAAAAGGCTGTCATAATGCCAGGGGATGGCGGTGAATATAAGGAGAGGATAAAGATGGGGTTTCTAAGCGGGATAACATCATTTGTAAAAGAACATTCAGCAGTTATCCACGGAGTTCTGGATGTAGCAGGGTTTATACCAGGTATAGGCGCAGTAGCAGACCTTGCAAATGCAGGGCTTTATGCTGCAGAAGGCAACTACCTGGACGCAGGGTTAAGCCTTATGTCAGCAATACCTGGAATTGGTGATACAGTGGCACTGGCAAAAAAAACAGCCAGCGTTTTAAAAGGCGGGTTAAAAGGCTTAAAGAGCATGAACGCCCTGAAGAAAGCCAAAGGCATAAAAGCAGTGCTTACCAGCATGCGTGGTAAAGCACAGACAGGCGCACTAAACCTGAAAAAAGGGATAATGAATGCTGATGAAGCAGTTGATGCCATAAAAAAAGAAGTTAAAGAACTATGCACAAACGGGAGATGTTTTACTGGGGATACTCTGGTTTATACCAGACAGGGATACAGACCTATAAAGGAAATACAAAAAGGTGACGAAGTATATTCCAGGAACGAAAAAACAGGAGAAACAGCCCTTAAAGAAGTAGAGGAGGTATTCCGTACAACAGCACATACAATTTACCATATATGGACAGATGGAAAAGAGGCATTTAAAACAACAGCATACCATCCTGTTTATGTACAGGAGCAGGGATGGGTAACAGCCATTAACCTGCGTGAAGGTGATACCATAAAAACAATGGATGGGGTTGTTCATATAACAAAAGTTAAAAAAACAAGACATGAAGAAGCAGTACCAGTGTATAATTTCCATGTAAAAGACTGGGTATCATACTTTGTTGGGAATATAAAATGCTATATACATAATCTTAATGGTATACGGCATATTGAAGATAAAAATAAAGTTAGTAATGCTACTGATTTACTTGTCATTGAAAAAGGAACAAAAGAATGGCATGAGGCCGCTAAGAATATTGCAAATGGTGGAAATACATCATATAGGACTAGAACAGCAACAGATGCAAAAGAATTGTTAAATGAAGCAAGAGGAAATATGAATAGATATAAAAGGTATACTTCAAAACAATATAAAAAGGGATATGAAATACATCCAAGTGAAATTAATACACGTAATGCACCTCATAATGATTTGCCACATATAAAGTGGAAAGACTGGCTTGGTGGAAAACATTCTGGCAAAGGGCATATATTTTTTAATAAACCAAATTAGGAGTATGAAATATGAATAAAATTTACAATATTATACCTGGTAATTTAATTAATGACAAATTTATTATAAGTAAAATTTTGACATTGATTGATAGCGTTGAATTTAATAAGTGGATTGAGGTAAATGAAAATGTTTATTTGTTAAAAAATTTCTGGCAAAATAATGAATTTTATGTTATGTACTTAGACCCTGGAGGACTTATTAATAAATTGTATATTACTTGTGTTGATGATATTATTAAATTTATGAAAAAACGTATTAATTATGAATATGGGGAAGGGGTAGATATTGCAATTTGTACAAAGGAAATTAATAATGTAGTAATTTGTAATCATGATGGACAAGTATTTTTATTGAAAAATATGGAATAGTATAAAAAAATAGGAATTTAAAACAATAACATATTATCTGGTACTGCAAAATATAAAGCAAAATCTATGACTGATGGATATGAATAAATTTCTTATAAGCGGACTGATGGAACACATAAATATGAAGCAAGATGGCATACACGTACTTCAGGGCACCAGCATAACAAGGGAATACATGGGTAGTCCAAAAAATACTTCCTGGTAATGGTGGAATAAAACCATCAACAAAGTTTTTAGCAGGAAAGGATGATTGGATTGAAGATTGGAAATGGTATGATGCAATAAAGGCAAGAAAAAATGGAACGGATACAAAAAAACAAAAGAACTTGTAGAAGACTTGATTAATTTTATCAGTATACACCACTTTACAACTTTTGAG
>DKXQ01000173.1 GCA_002493085.1 Lachnoclostridium sp. UBA7122 | reverse complement strand
AATGCAACTTTACATTTTTCATAATCAGATGTATAGACAAAAGGATAGAAACATGAACAAATGTTTGTTTGCGCATAGACAAATGAAAAGTATTATGCTACAATGAGTAAAGTGACGGCCGGGCTTGCCCGGACCGGCATTTTGCGAATGCTTTCATCGGGACGTTAGTCGGGATGTTACAATAAAAGCCGTTGTATCCTAAGTTTTTCCGTTCGATTTTATCTTGTCCGCATAGTTTGGAAAACCCGGCTGAGTAACCAAAATTCGTGTAATGGATATTTTTTAAGAAATGGAATACTTAAACGGTACGAATTGCGGGCGGGATATCGGACTTTTGATTATGGACGTTGGAGGTGGTATTTGTGCAAAAAGCACAAAATATATTTAAACTTCACAGTGAATACAAGCCCACAGGTGACCAGCCCCAAGCAATCGAAGCCCTCGTAAAAGGCTTCCAGGAAGGCAATCAATTCCAGACTTTACTGGGCGTCACAGGCTCAGGCAAGACTTTCACGATGGCAAATGTCATCCAGCAGCTTAATAAACCGGCTTTGGTAATAGCACACAATAAGACACTTGCTGCCCAGTTATATGGTGAGTTCAAGGAATTTTTCCCTGAAAATGCAGTGGAGTATTTTGTCTCCTATTATGATTATTACCAGCCAGAAGCTTATGTGCCATCTTCGGATACTTATATAGAAAAGGATTCTTCTATTAATGATGAAATAGACAAGCTCAGACATTCCGCTACGGCTGCTCTTACTGAACGGAATGATGTAATTATAGTTGCCAGTGTTTCCTGCATATATGGTCTTGGAAGTCCTATTGACTATCAGAATATGACAGTTTCATTAAGACCAGGGATGTCAAAAGACAGGGATGATGTTATGCAGCGTCTTGTGGATATGCAGTATTCACGCAATGAAATGGACTTTAAACGTGGTACTTTCAGGGCACATGGTGATGTACTGGAGATATTCCCTGTGTCAGAAGCTGATAAAGCGTTAAGAGTAGAATTTTTTGGAGATGAAGTTGAAAGAATTACAGAAATAGATGTACTGACAGGAGAAACCAGGGCTGAACTCAGCCATATGGTTGTTTTCCCAGCATCACACTATGTAGTAGATTGTGATGCAATGGAACGGGCAATACATGAAATTGAAATAGAACTTAAAGAAAGAGCTGCTTATTTTAAGGGAGAAGGTAAACTTTTAGAAGCGCAGAGGATTACAGAAAGAACTAACTTTGATATAGAAATGATGCGGGAGACAGGTTTCTGTTCAGGCATCGAAAACTACTCAAGGCATCTTACAGGACTTAAAGAGGGCGAAGCGCCTCATACACTTATGGATTACTTTCCAGATGACTTTCTTATAATAATTGATGAATCCCATATAACGCTGCCACAGATAAGGGGAATGTATGCAGGTGACAGGTCCAGGAAAACTACACTTGTAAATTATGGTTTCAGGCTTCCATCTGCACTGGATAACCGTCCATTAAATTTTGAGGAATTTGAATCACATATAAACCAGATGCTTTTTGTATCTGCTACTCCTAATATATATGAAAAAGAGCATGAACTTGCAAGAATAGAGCAGATTATCAGGCCAACAGGTCTTTTAGACCCAGAGATAACTGTAAAGCCTGTAGAGGGACAGATAGATGATTTACTGTCAGAAATCAGAAAGACAACAGATGCCGGCAATAAAGTGATGATCAATACACTTACAAAACGTATGGCAGAAGACCTTACAGATTATCTGGACGAAGCTGGTGTCAGGGTAAAGTATCTCCATTCGGATATAGATACACTTGAGCGTTCAGAGATTATAAGGGATATGCGTATGGATGTATTTGATGTCCTTGTTGGAATCAATCTTTTAAGAGAGGGCCTTGATATTCCTGAAATAGCACTTGTTGCAATACTGGATGCAGATAAAGAGGGCTTTTTGCGTTCGGAAATTTCCCTTGTACAGATAATAGGACGTGCTGCCCGCAATTCAGACGGACGTGTTATTATGTATGCTGATACAATTACGGACTCTATGCGCAAGGCAATAGGTGAAACAAACAGAAGACGGGGCATCCAGCAGAAATATAATGATGAACATGACATTACCCCACAGACAATAAAGAAAGCAGTACGTGACCTTATCAGCATATCTAAGAAAGCGGAGAGCCCTGCAGAAGAGATAAGTAAAGATATAGAATCAATGAGTATAGATGAACTTAACAAGCTTGTTGCAAAGCTGTCTAAAAAGATGAATACAGCAGCAGCAGAATTAAACTTTGAGCTTGCTGCCAGTCTGCGTGACCAGATTATTGAAATAAAGAAAAATATTGTAAATAATAAGTGACCTTATAACCAGGAAAGCTGCCACAATAATTATTAAATGTGGCAGCTAAGTTACAATCAGGCATTTCCAAGCTCATTAATAAGGACTTCCAGCAGGGCATCGTTATCCTCTGGCTTCATAAAACAGAAACGTATATATTTATTATCAAGGAATGGGAAAGTAGAACAGTCCCTTATCATAAGCCCCTTTTTAATTGCAGCTTCAAATAAGTCCTCAGATGTAATTTTATCTTTCAAAATATGAAGCAGTATAAAATTGGCATTTGGCTTGTAAAATTTTATATATGGAATGGATTCCAGTATTGAACATATACGTTTACGTTCAGAAGATATAAGGTTTATAGTTTCATTGATATATTTAGTATCATTAAACATTATTTCACCAGCAATGGCAGCTAACGAATTTATAGTCCATGGATTTTTGCGGCTGTCTATTTCTTTAAGAAGCTGCCGGTTTCCGCATATTGCATATCCAAGCCTGAGTCCCGGGGCAGCAAAAAATTTAGATATGCCACGCAGGATTATAATATTATTATAATATTCAGTAAGTGGAACTGATGTTATATTATTATAATCTTCAGAAAATTCTACATATGTTTCATCCACCATTACAAATATTCCGTTTTCTTTACATGTATCAAGTATTTTACGCATAGTTTTCCTGTCAATCTGGGATGAAGTAGGGTTATTGGGATTACATATTACAAGTAAATCAATTTTAGAAGTTAAAGCTTTTTTTAAAACTTTAAAGTCCAGATTAAAGTTATCATATTCCTGAAGCCGGAAATAGTGGGAACGTCCATTATAAAGTGATATCCCATGTTCATATTCAGAATACGTAGGACCTGCTATAAGTGCTTTTGACGGTTTTAGAATCTGGATAACAAGTGAAATAAGTTCTGTTGAACCATTGCCAACAAGAATATTTTCATAGCTGGTATGTACATATTCTGCAATGCATTTGCGCAGGGACGTATATTCCCTGTCAGGATAAGAAGTAATTGCATCAATATGGGATGACAGTTCCTTTTTTAGCTTATATGAAATTCCAAGCGGATTAACATTAGCTGAAAAACTGGTAATATCCTCTTTCTTTATGCCATAAACTGCTTCTATTTTTTCTAAATCACTTCCATGAAAATGTTCTTTATGCTCTAACAATTAAACCAGTCCTTTCTCAATTTTAATATATTAAGTATTTTACTATTTATAGGTATTCTATGCAAGTTAATATATTAGATAAGGTAACTTTAACAAGACTTTCTTTTAGAGGATAGTGTAACTTTACCTGGGTATACATATATTGACTTTGGCATGACAATTTCAAAGTTCTGGAAACGGCCAGCCCGCTCCCACTTGAATGGAAACACGCAGTGGTGC